>PWZC01000232.1 GCA_003567615.1 Gemmatimonadota bacterium
CCTCCCTGGACGACTCCTCCCTGGACGACTCCTCACTCACGAGAGCGCCCGTCCCTCCCGCACCACCTGCTCCAGGGCCGCCTCCACATGCTCCCACCGGCTCCGATGATTCAGGATGCAGAAACGGAGGGAGTAGCGACCATCCAGGCGCGTGGACGACATCATGGCGTGACCGCCCTGGAGCATCCGTTCCTGGAGCTCCCGGTTCAGGGCCTCCAGTTCATCTTCCCTCCGGGGCCCGGCGTCACGCCCTTCCCCATCCAGCGGGCGAAAGCGGAAGCATACGATCCCCAGCGACGCCGGGTGGAGAAGCTCGAGCTCCGGGTGAGCCTCGACCCACGCCCCGGCCCGGGCACCCAGGTCGATGCCCGCCCCGATGGCGTCGGCCAACCGCCGCCGTCCGGCACTCTGCACCGTCAGCCAGATGCCCAGGGCCCGGAAGGCCCGGGTGAGTTGGATTCCCCGATCACCGAAGTTGACCTCCCGATCCTGGAGGTGGGTGTCCTGGAGGTAGGCGGCCGACACCCGGAACACCCGCTCCAGCTCTCCCGGATCCCGGGCCATGAGGCACCCGCACTCGTACGTCTGGAAGAACCACTTGTGGGGATCCAGCGTCACCGTATCGGCGTCTCCGATTCCCGCCAGGGCGACCCTCCCTTCCTCCGTCAGCACCGCGAAGCCGCCGTAGGCCGCATCCACATGGAGGCGGATCCCCTCGCGGCGGGCCAGAGCGGTCAACTCCGGGAGGGGATCCACCACGCCTGTGCTGGTGGCTCCCCCGTTGGCGCAAATGAGAAGAGGGTGCAGCCCCCTCTCCCGGTCCTGGGCAATGGCGGCGGCCACTGCATCCACCGAGAGCCTCCGGTCGGGCCCGGTGGCGAGCTTCCGCACCCGCTCCGGGGAGAATCCCGCCACCCGGGCCGCCCGCTCCAGCGAGCTGTGGCCCTGCTCCGAGAGGTAGATGACCCCTCCCTCCGGCGCCCCCGCCAGATCCCGGGCCGCCACCACCGCCAGAAGATTGGCCACCGATCCGCCACTGGTGAGGATTCCGCCGGCCCCCTCCGGCATTCCGAGCCACCCGCGGAACCACTCCAGCACGGTGAGTTCGATCTGGGACGGACCTGCCGATTCCAGCCAGGTGCCCTGGAAGACGTTGTGCCCCGACACCAGGATGTCCGCCAGCACCGCGGGCCATGCGGGTCCCGATGGGACGAAGCCCATGAAGCGGGGATGGTCAATTCGGCCCGCCAGGGGAAAAACCTCCCGAACCGCCCAGTCCATGAGCGCCTCCACATCGCCGCCGTCCTCCGAGGGCGGGCCGTCGAGCCGGGCCTCCGCCGCGGCCCGGGACGCCCCCTGCCACGGACGGTCGGCCTCGAGACCGGCCCACCGGTCGACGATATGATCCACCGCACGATACGCCAGGCGACGCATGGTCTCGTGATCGGGGACAAGGGCGTCACCATTGCCGCCGCCTGTACCGGGTCCGCTCATCCGTTGACTCCGTGCCGCGCTGCGTCTAAGGTTTGCTCGCTCACCATCGCTCCCTCCCTCACCCCTCCGCATCGGAGCCCAAAATGGCCAAGGGAGACTCTGGACGCACGGAATTTCTCGTCATCGATGCCCTGGACCACCCCCACCTGGGGCGCATCCTCCGGGTCAAGCTCCAGGACGGACCGACGCCCTCGGTCCGAAGCCTGAAGGGTGCCACCCTGAAGGCCCGAAGCCCCCGCGGCGACGAGGGTCGGGTGACGGTGCTGGGATTCTCCCTCACCGGAGGGAAGGTGACCGATGCCCGTTTCCGCGAAACCGGACGCCTGGACCTGCATGTGGAAGAAGAGAGTGAGCCGCCGGTGAGTCTCCGCTGGACCCTCAGCGGAGGAGCCTGACGCTCCCGTCCCCGGCGAAAGCCCCCCCGTTGGATCCGCCAGACCGGCCGTCCCCGACGGATCCACCATCCCCTCCGTCCCCGGCTTCCGGGCCTCCTCCATCCCCGGCTTCTTCCTCTCCGTCGTCCGACGACAAGTAGCCGGGGCCGTCCCGCTCGAAGGTTCTCTGGAAGAAGTCGGTGAGTTCGGCCTCCCATTCGGGATTCTCTTCGGCGAAGGCGGCCCGCTCATCGTCGAACCGATCGGGCTGCGTCGCCAGGATGAAGGGACGGAGGAAGCCCCGATCCCTGGCGTAGATGAGTTCATCCAGCGGTCCGTGGGGCTGGGTATCGAAGACGGATCGGCCCAGAAGCCAGACGTCGGCCACGTATTCCAGGATCGCCTCCTCGGTCTCCAGCGCCGAGAGGGTCTGCTCCCGGACCTCAGGCACCCATTCACCCAGTTCATCCCGCTCCTGCATGAGCCGCAGGTGCGCGTAGATGAGGAAGGGCGTCTGGGCATCTCCTGCCGTGCGCTCCACGGCGATGTGGGCGGTGTCGCCACGGATGTCCAGCGTCGTCCAGGGATAGGCGGCGTTGACCTGTCGATCGAGGCTTATCAGGAATGAGGGGTTCCGGTCGATATCTTCCAAGTGGGGGCGCAGGGCGAGGTCCACCGCCTCCATTCGCTCCGGGTCGGTGGCGATTCGCTCCCCCGAGAAGACGATGATCCCCCGTGGCTGGGGAAATGCGGCACTCCCTCCACAGGCAGTCAGGAGAAGGGTTCCGAGGAAGGCGAGGAGGAGGAACCGGCCCGAAGATTTCATCCTTTTTTCCCAGTCTGTTGTGACGGTCGTCCGGCCCGCCGAAAATGGCGGCGGACCTTGGGGAAGTCCCGGAGGTGTCCGGTCCGGTTCCCGCCGGAATTTATCGAAAAAAGACGATCCTTGCCCAACCGCTGACTCCGGGCCTATTAGAAGAGTTGGCAAGGCACATTGTTTTATCAGGGGGAAATGCGGAACATGGACATCATCACCCACCTCAACGGCAGCTCCGCGGGAATCGCTTCCGCGGCTGACGAAGGCCCTCCCCAGGGGCCCGATGCCTGGGGTGCGGATGTGGCGCGCTCCGTCTGGGAGAGCTTCTCCGATGCTCTGGACGAACCCAGTTTCCACGCACTCCTTGCCCGCCTGGGCGTTCCTTCGGTGGAAGGCATTCCCGAAAGCCGGGTCGCCGAGGAATACCTCATCTTCCTCCTCTGGACGCACACCCGGGCAGTCCAACTGGCCTTTGCCGGCCGAGCGGCGCCGGAGGTCATGAACCGCACGCTGGACGCCCTCCACCGAGCCGTGTACAGCGATCTCAGGGAACAGGGAACACCGGCGGCCGAGATTCCCCTCCTGGAACAGCGCCTGGCGGCCCGGTACGTGGAGTATGGATTGGCGGCCCGCAAGTCGGATCGGGAAGTGGGACGCCTGGCCGCATCGTGTCTCGGTGACACCTGGGAGATCCATTCCGAAGAGGCCATTCGGGAGTTGACCGCCCGTGCCGTGGCGCTGGCCACACCCATCAAGGATTACCTCCAGGACCTTCTGGAGAGTACCCCACGGGCTATGCGCAACCCGGAAGCCCCCTAGGCCTCCGGTCCATCGGGCCGAGCCTTTTCCGACCCAGCGGGCCGAGCCTACTCCGTTCCATCGGGCCGAGCCTCTTCCGGTCCAGCGAGGTCTGCCTGAGCCGTCTCCAACTCATCCAGGAGATCCACGGCCCGTCTCAGGTGGGGGATCACGATGGATCCACCCACCACCAGCCCCACCGAGAACGTCTCGAACAGTTCGTCCCGGCCGATCCCCTCTTCCCGGCAGCGGATGAGGTGGTAGCGGATGCAGTCGTCGCAGCGGAGTACCAGGGAAGCCACCAGTCCCAGGAGTTCCTTCGTGCGCGACGGTAGCGCTCCATCCCGATAGGTGCGCTCGTCCAGGGCGAAGAAGCGCCGGATCTCCAGATTCTCCTCCTCCAGGATCCGGGCATTCATCCGCTCCCGGAACTCCCGGAACTCCCTCAGGGTGTCGCCCACCGGCCGACCCTCCTAGAGCCCCAGGGACGAACGGATCAGCGGGCTGATGCGCTCGGGGGTCCAGGGCGGGTCGAAGGTGAGCTGCACCTTGGCCGATTCCACTCCGTCCACTCCCCGGATGGCGTCCTCGGCCATGTGCACGATCTGCTCGGCTACGGGGCACATGGGGCTTGTCAGGGAGATCCGGGCGTGGACATGGGTGTCCTGGACTTCCACATCGTAGACCAGGCCCAGGACCACCAGATTCAGATTCAGCTCGGGGTCCTTCACCGTCTTGAGGGCGTCCATTACGTCCTTCTCGGTGGCCGGCATCGACTCTCTCCTTGCGGGTCTGCTTTCGGGGGCTCGGCGTGAGCGGGTGCCGGAGGTGGACACCGGAGCCCGGCTCGACGTTCCCAACCATACCCGTTCCACCCGTTCCCGACCACTCTCCCGCGTCACGGGTGGGCTCATTACATTGCGCTTTCACCGTACATTGCGCCCTCACCGGCTGACCAGGAGCGCACCTTGCCCCACCCCTTCGCCCTTGCGGGCCTCGCCCCCTGGATTCTCTTCTCGGGGCTTCTGGCTTTCACCTCCCTGGTTCCCCATCCCCCTTCCCCCCTCCACCTCGACGCGGGAGCTCACCCGGCCGACGCGGAACCTCCCCCGGCATGGGAACCTCCCCCGGCATGGGGTCGGGACGTCCCGGATCCGGAACCCACTGCCGTCGTGCTGCGGGTGATGGGGACGTCGGATGAGCCCGGCCATCGGGTCGGTGCCTTCCTCATCCCGGGTGACGCGGTGGCGGCCGCCGAGACGGAGCGAGTCCTCCTCCTGACGCGGACGGGGGAATTGGTTCAGGTGGAAGGCGGGGAGTCGGTGGAGGTCACCGACGAGGGGACGGCCGAGACCGATCCGCTCTTCCGACTTCTCAGGGCCCTTCTGCGGGAGGCCCTATCGCTGTCCGACCCGTCATCGGGAACTCCGCCGGCGATCCCACCCGAGGCCCATGAGGAGGGGCCCGAACCCACCCTCCCCGTCCGCCCCGTCCGCCCCGTCGGTGAGCGTCTGGTGCGCTCCCTGACTCCGCGGATGGAGTGGCAGGCCGAGGAAGAGGCCATGGCGTACCGCATCCACCTGTGGGAGGTGGACGGTTCGATGATTTCGATGGAGGCGGGGGCCGCGACCGCCTGGACCCTTCCTCCCGAAGTGGCGCTGAGCCCGGGCTCCCGCTACGAGTGGGCCGTGGAGCCTCGCCCTGGAGATCGGATCGGCCCTCGTGCCGCCTTCCAGGTGGCCTCCCGGGAGATCCTGGACGAGCTCGCCCGGGAACTCGGTGGGCTGAGACAGCGAGGGCTGGATCCCGAGGGCGATGGGCGCCTCGCCGCCGCTGCCATCTTCCGCTCCATGGGGTTCCCCTACGACGCCCTCGATTTCCTGGTGGCGCTGGAGGCGTCAGGCGATCCCTGGGCACCTGAGGTTCAGGACTTCCACCGAAGACTTGTGGAGGAGCTGACCTCCTCCGACACTCAGGGGGCATTCTTCCCCTGATCCGATCCCAAACCCCTGCCCCGAATGGCCGAGGCGCGCGATGGCTGAACCAATCTCTCCCGATCAAACCTACTCCCGCTTCCAGCGGCGCTTCCGACTCGCGGTCAACACCGGCGGCGGAGATGCCCCCGGTCTGAACGCCGTGATCCGTGCGGTGGTCATGTCGGCCCTGAACCGGGGGTGGGAAGTGGTCGGGATCCGGCAGGGGTACGACGGCCTCCTGGACGGGGACGGCGTCGTGCTCCTGGACGAGGCGTCGGTGCAGGGAATCACCCACCTGGGCGGCACCATCCTCGGCACCACCAACCGGGGAAACCCCCTCCGCTACCCCGAGGAGCAGCCTGACGGATCGGTGAAGATCGTGGACCGCTCCGACGACATCGTGCAGGCCTTCCGGGACCGGCACATCGACGCGCTGGTGGCCATCGGAGGCGATGGATCGCTCCACATTGCGTCACAGCTCTCCGCCAGGGGCCTCCCGGTGGTGGGTGTGCCCAAGACCATCGACAACGACCTGGCCGCCACCGCCGTGACCTTCGGCTTCAACACCGCCGTGGAGACGGCCACCGACGCCATCGACAAGCTCCATTCCACGGCCCAGAGCCACGAGCGGATCATGGTGGTTGAGCTCATGGGTCGGCATACGGGGTGGATCGCCCTCTTTGCCGGATTGACGGGCACGGCCGACGTGATCCTCATCCCCGAGATCCCCTACGAGATGGAGAAGGTGGCCGAACACCTGCGCCGGAAGTACGAACGGGGTCCTCGCTACGGGATCGTGGTGGTGGCAGAGGGAGCTCGCCCCAAGAACGGAGAGGTGTCGCTCCGGCCGGGCGAGGTTCCCGGGAACGCCCAAAGGTACGGGGGCCTGGCCGAACGGGTGGCGCAGGAGCTGGAGGAGCTGACCGGATTCCAGACGCGCTCCCTGGTGCTCGGGCACCTGCAGCGAGGTGGTCAACCCACCGCCTACGACCGGCTCCTGGCCCTCCGCTTCGGATCGGCCGCCGTGGATGTGGTGGAACGGGGCGAGTTTGGCTGCATGGTGGCGCTGGATCCGCCGGACGTGAAGGCCGTTCCCCTGGAGGAAGCCATCCAGGACCTGAAGCGGGTGGCCGTGGACGGAGACGTGGTCCGAACCGCCCGCCATCTCGGAGTTTCCTTCGGAGACTGAGCACTCGACCGCGACCCCGACCCCAAACCCGGGCTTGAACTCCACCCCGGCCCCGAACCCGACCCCGGCCCCGAACCCGACCTCGACCCCGCTACGCCATGCATCCTCTTCGTCTGTCCCTCATCCTCGCTGTCGGAGCCGCAGCGCTCTCTCTCGGACACACCGCCCTCCTGGCCCAGCAGACCATAGGGGAGTCGGCGGCGCCGCCTGCGGCGGAGGCCCCGGTGGCGGCGTGGGAGCCGGAGGTGACCCGGACCCATCCCTTCGCCCTCACGCTTCAGGAGATGATGCGGGGCTTCGAGATCGTGGGGCAGGCGCCGGTCGGGGTGTCGTGGACCGACGACTCGCGCTGGATCTACTTCCGCTGGCTTCCGGCAGGGCACGACTTCGACGCCGACCGGGAGCTCTGGCGGGTGGCGGCGGAGGGTGGGGAGCCCGAACTCATTGACGATCCCCTGGTGGCCGACTCCCTCTCCATCATCTTCGGCGGCGGCGACATCTCACCGGATCGGTCGCTTCGGGTGACGACCTGGCGCGGCGACCTCTACCTGGTGGACCGGAGCGATCTGTCGGTCCGGCGCCTCACCGACAGCCGGCAGAACTTCTCCCGGCCCACCTTCTCCCGGGACGGGGCGTCCATCTTCTTCACCGGAGGGGGGCAGCTCTATTCCCTCTCGCTGGACGAAGGGGTAATCCGGCAGCTCACGGACATCCGGTCCGGCGAGGCCGACGAGGAGAGTGAGCCCGAGGGACACCGGGCCTTCCTCCACGAGCAGCAGACTGAGCTCTTCGAGTACATCCGGCGGCGGCAGGCTCAGCGCGAGCGTCGGGAGGAGCTCCAGGAGCGATTTGCCGAGCGCGGCATCCACACCGTGCACACCGGGGGGCAGGGGAACCCCACCGGCATCTTCCCCGAGTCGGGCGGCGCCTACGCGGCGGTCCAGACCACCATCGCGGCCCGGGGTCAGGAGGCCACCATCGTGCCGCGGTGGATCACGGAAGACGGTTACACCGCCGGCGACGAGGTCCGGGGGAAGGTGGGCGACGTGGTGGGCGCTTCCCGTGTGGGGATCCATTCTCTGGGGTCGGACTCCATCGCCTGGATCGATCTGGCCGAGGCGGTGAAGGCCCGTGCCGAGACGAACAATCCAGTGGGAATCTGGGAGGCGGGACAGTTGGCAGCCGTGTACGACGGCGACGTAACCCCGCGGGTCATCGGCTTCCAGGGCTGGAACGACGCCGGCACCCACGCACTGGTGTCATCGATCTCGGACGACAACAAGCACCGCTGGATCGCCTCGGTGGAGGCGGCCACCGGTGACATCACCATCCTGGAGCATCTGGCCGACTCGGCATGGGTGGCGGGCCCGTGCTTCAACTGCATGGGGTGGTTTCCGGATTCGGACCGGGCCTACTGGGTGAGCGAGGCGGACCGCTTCGCACACCTCTACACGGCCCGGGCGGACGGGTCGGATCCCCGACGCCTCACCAGCGGGGAGTGGGAGGTACATCAGGTCCAGATCCCGGAGCATGGCCGGCACCTCTACCTTCGCACCAACGAGGGCTCCCCCTTCGAGCAACACATGTACCGGATGGCCCTGGACGGGGGTGAGCGGATCCGCATCACCGACGGGGTGGGGCGCTTCGAGGCCGCGGTGTCACCGGACGGGGATCGCCTCGCCGTAACCCACTCCACCATCACGCGCCCACCGGAACTCTACGTCCAGGAGAACCGCCCTGGCGCCGTCATGGCCCAGGTCACGCTCTCTCCGGAGGAAGACTGGCTCGCCTTCCCGTGGATCGACGCCGAGATCATCCCCTTCGAGGCCCGCGACGGGACCGATGTGCCGGCGCGCATCTACCGCCCCTCGGACATGGGGGTCGAGTCCAACGGCGGCGCCGTCCTCTTCGTCCATGGAGCCGGGTATCTGCAGAACGTGCACCGCTGGTGGTCCCAGTACTTCCGCGAGTACATGTTCCACCACCTCCTGGCGGCGGAAGGCTTCACCGTCCTGGACGTGGATTACCGGGGCTCGGCGGGATACGGTCGTGACTGGCGCACCGCCATCTACCGGCACATGGGCGGATGGGACCTTTCGGACTTCACCGACAGCGTGGACTGGCTGGGGGAGAACGAAGGGGTGGACCGGGGCCGGATCGGCATCTACGGCGGATCGTACGGGGGGTTCATCACCCTCATGGCCCTCTTCACCGAGCCCGACGTCTTCCACGCCGGGGCCGCTTTGCGGTCGGTGACAGACTGGGCCCACTACAACGAGGGTTACACCTCCCGCATCCTGAACCGGCCCCAGGACGATCCGGAAGCCTACCGGATCTCTTCACCCATCTACTTTGCCGAAGGCCTCCGGGGACACCTTCTCATGGGACACCCCATGTACGACACCAACGTCCACTTCTCGGACATCGTACGCCTGACCCAGCGCCTCATCGAACTGGGGAAGGAGAACTGGGAGCTTTCTGTCTACCCCACCGAGAATCACGGGATGCTGGAGCCCTGGTCGTGGACCGACCAGTACCGACGGATCTACGAACTCTTCTGGCGAACCCTGTCGGCCCCCGGATGCACCGAGGGTACCGGCGTCTGTGAAGTTCCCGCCTTCCAACGTCGATGAGGATGGTGCGGCAGATCGCGGGCCGGGTGGCCAGCGGACCGCACGGTCTGGACGGCGGATTGGCGGATCGGCACGACGGATCGGCCGGTCAGCATAGCGGATCGGC
>PWZC01000029.1 GCA_003567615.1 Gemmatimonadota bacterium
CTGCCTTCTTCGACCAGTGGTCGGAGCCTGGCACCCGCCGCCTGGTGAAGGCCGTGGACGGAATGGGCCTGGCGGGACGGGTTTTGATTCTCACGGATGGGGTTCGGGACAACCTGGCACTCTCCGCCCGCAACGTGGACGAGATCCGGGTTCTGCCCTTCGGCAACGAGTCGGTCTACGACGTGCTCCTGGCGCACACCGTCATCATCGAGAGCGCCGCTCTCGAGTCGTCGGCCGGTGCGGAGCAGGACGAGGAGACGAACGATGCGTGACGTGTATGATGTGATCTGGGCCCCGGTCATCACCGAAAAGGCGACCCGCGCCCAGGACGAGAAGAACGTCTACACCTTCATCTGCGACCCTCGGGCCAACAAGGCCCAGATCCACGAAGCCGTTGAGGCTGCCTGGGACGTGGTTGTGGAGGATGTCCGAACCGCCCGCTATGTGGGCAAGGCGCGGCGTTCCCTCATGGGCCGATTCAATCGGACGCGGAAGGTGGGGCGTCGTCCCTCCTTCAAGAAGGCAATGGTTCGCCTCGCGGAAGGCGACCACATCGAGTTCTACGAACTGGGCTGAGTAACATGGCGCTCAAGAAATTCAAGGCGATCACTCCCGGAACCCGTTTCCGGTCGGTCACCGACTCGTCGGAGATCACCCGCCGGACGCCGGAGAAGTCGCTGGTGGAGGGCAAGCAGCGAAGTGGTGGCCGAAACCACAAGGGTCGCATCACCATGCGGCGCCGGGGTGGCGGCCACAAGCGTCTGTACCGCCGGATCGACTTCCGCCGGGACAAGGTGGGCGTTCCGGGACGGGTGGCTGAGATCGAGTACGATCCCAACCGGTCCGCCAATATCGCGCTGATCCACTACGCCGACGGAGAAAAGCGTTACATTCTCCATCCGCGGAATGTGCAGGTGGGTGACGAGATCGTCGCGGGTCCCGAGGCGGACATCCGGGATGGCAACGCTACGCTGCTGGCGCGGATGCCCCTGGGAACCACGGTACACAACGTGGAGATGAAGCCGGGGAAGGGTGGTCAGATTGCTCGCTCGGCCGGGGCCGGTGTGCAGGTGGTGGCTCGGGAGGGTGACTATGTCTCCCTGCGGATGCCTTCGTCCGAGGTTCGCCGGATCCGAAAGGACTGCATGGCCACTGTAGGCCAGGTCGGAAACGTCGACCATGAGCTCCGCTCGGCGGGCAAGGCCGGTGCGACGCGTTGGAAGGGCCGTCGTCCGAAGGTTCGCGGTGTGGCCATGAACCCGGTGGACCACCCCCTCGGTGGTGGTGAGGGTCGGACATCAGGTGGTCGCCCGCCGGTCTCCCCATGGGGGAAGCCGGAGGGGAAGAAGACCCGGCGGAAGAAGAAGCATTCGACCAAGTTGATCGTTCGGGGACGTCGTCGCGGCAAGGCGACGAAGTAATCGAGTCGCGACGGGCCTCGAGCCCGGTGAGTCCAAACCAGCGGGAAGGAAGATATGCCTCGGAGTGTCAGCAAGGGTCCCTTCATTGAGGAGAGCCTCCTCTTGAAGGTGGATGCCATGAACGAGAAGGGTGAGAAGCGGGTCATCCGTACCTGGTCCCGGGCCTCTACGATCTCTCCGGATTTCGTGGGCCACACCATCGCGGTGCACAACGGCAACAAGTTCGTTCCGGTCTACATCACCGAGAACATGGTGGGTCACAAGTTGGGCGAGTTTGCTCCGACCCGCCTCTTCCGGGGCCATGGCGGCAAGTTGGCCGACAAGCGTTCCCGGGCTCGCTGACCGCGCCCGGCGGTCCGGCAGTTCCCCCGAGTAGCCCCCAAGTGAGGGCCTGGCAAGAGGCAAGACGAGGAATCATGGAAGCGAAGGCTGAAGCCAAGTACGTGAGGATGAGCCCCCGGAAGGTGAGGCTCGTGGTGGACCAGATCCGGGGTGCGACGGTTAACGACGCGTACGCTCTCCTGCAGTTCTCCAAAAAGGCGGCTGCGGAGCCCATCTCGAAGACGCTCCGCTCGGCCGTGGCCAACGCCCAGTACCGGGCGGAGGAAGAGGGGGACTTCGTGGACGTGGATGACCTCGTCGTTTCGGCCGCCTATGTGAACGAGGGCCCGACGCTCAGGCGGTGGCGTGCGGCGGCCATGGGCCGGGCCGCCCCCATCCGGAAGCGGATGAGCCATATCACCATCGTCGTGGATACCAAGGAGTAGATCCGGATGGGACAGAAGACCAACCCCACGGGGTTTCGCATCGGCGTCATCAAGGACTGGAAGTCCCGTTGGTACGCGGAGAAGGATTTTCCCCGCCTGCTGAAGGAAGACGAAACGATCCGAAACTACCTGGAGCGACGGCTCGCTCATGCGGCCATCTCCTCCATCGAGATCGAGCGGAAGCCCTCGAAGATCGTGGTGACCATCCACACGGCCCGCCCCGGCGTGGTCATCGGGAAGCGGGGCTCCGAGGTGGACAAGCTTCGTGACGAACTCGGGGTCCTGACCAAGTCCGAGGTCTCGGTAAATGTTGAAGAGGTGAAGCGTCCGGAGATCGATGCCCGGCTGGTGGCCGAGAACGTCGCCCACCAGCTCCGGCAGCGGATCTCGTTCCGCCGAGCCATGAAGCGTGCCGTGCAGGCTGCCCAGCGTGCGGGGGCCGAGGGGATCCGGATCCAGTGCGCAGGCCGCCTCGGCGGGGCCGAGATCGCCCGCACCGAGGGGTACAACGAGGGGCGTGTGCCCCTGCATACCCTGCGGGCGGATATCGACTATGCCAATGTGGAAGCGCACACCACCTTCGGCGTAATCGGCGTGAAATGCTGGATCTTCCTCGGCGAGGTGGTGGACGAGCGCCGGGGTCGGACGTACTCCACCGACACCTGAGAATAGGGAAGAACGACGATGCTCTCGCCCAAGCGAGTCAAACACAGGAAGACCCACAAGGGTCGGATGCGCGGGAAGGCCCAGCGCGGCAACCGGGTCTCCTTCGGGGAGTACGGCCTGCAGGCGCTCGAACCGTCCTGGATTACGAATCGGCAGATTGAGGCCGCCCGTATCGCCATGACCCGCCACATCAAGCGTGGCGGTAAGGTGTGGATCCGGATCTTCCCGGACAAACCCATCACCCAGAAGCCGGCAGAGACCCGGATGGGGAAGGGAAAGGGGAATCCGGAGAAGTGGGTCGCCGTAGTGAAGCCTGGCCGGGTCATGTTCGAGATGGAGGGGGTCGCGCCGGAGGTTGCGGAGCGCGCCATGGAGTTGGCCGCGGCCAAGCTCCCCATCAAGACCCGGTTCGTGATTCGCGACCAGCAGCTCGGAGGATGACGACGTGGCGATGACGGCCGAGGACATTCGCGAGATGTCCAACGAACAGATCGAGGAGCGCATGCTGGAACTGCGGGAGGAGTTGTTCCGCCTCCGGTTCCGGGGCGCCATGATGCAGCTTGAGAACCCTCAGCTGCCCAAGCAGATCCGGCGGGAAATCGCCCGGATGAAGACCATTGTCCGGGAGCGCGAGCTTGCGGGAGGTGAAGCGTGAGCGAAAACAATACGCAGGAAACGCAGACGGGGGCCGTCGAGGTCGCTCGCAATTCCCGGAAGGTCCGCCAGGGAACGGTGGTAAGCGACCGGGGAAACAAGACGGTAGTGGTCCTGGTCGAGCGACGTCTGGCCCATCCCCTTTACGGGAAGTCCATGAACCGCTCGAAGAAGTACCACGCCCATGATGAGAACAACGAGTATCGGGTCGGGGACGTGGTCCGAATCCAGGAAACGCGTCCGCTGTCGAAGCTGAAGCGCTGGCGGGTCCATTCACTGATCGAGCGCCCCGAGCGCGCTTGACCCGGAATCCAGCTCCCCACCCCGGGACTGACTAGGAGATAGATCGATGATCCAGCAGGAATCGGTCCTGAAGATCGCGGACAACACCGGCGCCAAGAAGGCGCTGTGCATCCGCGTTCTGGGCGGATCCCGGCGTCGCTACGGTCGCGTCGGAGACGTCATCGTGGCCACTGTGAAGGATGCCATCCCCAACGCGGGGGTGAAGAAGGGTGACGTGGTTCGGGCGGTTATTGTCCGTACCGCCAAGGAGATGCGCCGTCGCGACGGCTCGTACATCCGGTTCGACGAGAACGCAGCCGTTCTCATCAACCCGAATGGAGAGCCCAAGGGGACCCGCATCTTCGGCCCGGTGGGTCGGGAGCTCCGCGAAAAGCGGTACATGAAAATCGTATCCCTGGCTCCTGAGGTGCTGTGATGGCCACGAAGAAAGAGATGAAGCAGGCTCGCCGTGCAAAGGGCAAGAGCCACATTGTGAAGGGCGACCGGGTTCGGGTGATCCGTGGCAACTTCCGTGACATGGAAGGGAACGTGCGCCGGGTCAGCCCTGCGGAGGGCAGGGTGGTGGTGGAGGGCGTCAACATGCGCAAACGCCATCAGCGCCCGACCCAGGACCAGCCGGAGGGAGGCATCATTACCTTCGAGGCGCCCATCGATATCTCAAACGTCATGCTCATTGATCCCAGCACCGATGAGGCAACACGGGTACGGATCAAGATCGATGCCGACGGCACGAAGGAACGCATCGCGGTGAAGAGCGGCAATCCCATTCCCCGGCCCCGCTGACGCGGCCGGGAACCGACGGAACCAGACAGATGGCACCCAGACTGCAGACACATTACCAGGAACGCGTCCGCCCGACGTTGATGGCGGAGCTGAACCTGGAGAACGTCCATGAGATTCCGCGCATCACCAAGGTGGTGGTCAACGTGGGCGTGGGCGAGGCGAGCCGGAACCAGAAGCTTCTGGATTCGGTTGTGGAAGAGGTCCAGACGATCACCGGTCAGAAGCCGGTCATCCCCCGGGCCAGGAAGTCCATCGCCGGCTTCTCCCTCCGGGAGGGGATGCCCGTGGGCGTCTCCGTGACCCTTCGCCGGGCCCGGATGTACGAGTTCCTGGATCGTCTCATCGGGGTCGCGATCCCCCGTGTTCGAGACTTCCGGGGGATTCCCTCCCGCTCCTTCGATGGGCGCGGGAACTACACGCTGGGGATCCGGGAGCAGATCATCTTCCCGGAAATCAGCTACGACGACGTGCAGAGGGTCCACGGGATGGACATCACGATCGTGACCTCCACGGACAAGGATGACGAAGCCTTTGCGCTCCTCCGGGAGATGGGCTTCCCCTTCCGTGGAGCTACGCCGGTGCAGATCGGCGCCGAAGCGGCGGGCGCCGCCGCTGGTTGAACCGGGCTAAATGCCCAACTGACTGCTGACGAACCACACGGTTTCGGGGGATTGAATGGCTAGGAAGGCTCTCATTGAAAAGGCAAACCGCAAGTCCAAGTACGGCGTGCGGGCCTACAACCGGTGCCAGCGGTGCGGCCGCGCCCGGGGATACATCCGCAAGTTCGGCATCTGCAGGATCTGCTTCCGGCAGAAGGCCCTGAAGGGCGAGATTCCGGGCGTCCGCAAGGCCAGCTGGTAACCAAGGAGCTGAACCAGCCATGATGACCGATCCCATTGCAGATATGCTCACCCGGATCCGTAATGCCGGCCAGGCGGGACACCGCTGGGCCGACATGCCGATCTCCAAGGTGAAGATCCAACTCGCCGAACTCCTCAAGAAGAACGCCTTCGTCTTCGACTACAAGGTCCTGGATGATGGCCACCACGGGGTTCTGCGGGTCTACCTGAAATATCACGAGGGCCAGCCCATCATCCGGCACCTGGAGCGTGTTTCCACACCAGGACGACGGCAGTACGTGGGCGCCACGGACATTCCCCGGGTCCGGAACGGACTTGGGATGGCCATCCTCTCCACCTCCAGCGGGATCCTGTCGGATCGCGAGGCGCGCAAGCACGGCGTCGGCGGCGAGCTGATGGCCCTGGTCTGGTAACGGCGGAGCGAGAAGAAGACCATGTCGAGAATCGGAAAGAAGCCCGTACCTGTGGCCAAGGGCGTGGAAGTCCGCCTGGACGAGGCCGTCCTCCACGTGAAGGGCCCGAAGGGTGAACTGAGCCTGGACGTGAACCCCGAGATGGCGGTTGCCATCGAGGACGGGGAGATCACGGTGACCCGCCCCTCGGACTCCCAGAAGCACAAGGCCCTCCACGGTCTGACGCGGTCGCTCATCGCCAACATGGTGGAGGGCGTCACCGAGGGATTCACCCGGCAGTTGGAGATCGTTGGGGTGGGGTATCGGGCCGAAAAGAAGGGACCCGGGCTCACCCTGCACCTGGGGTACTCCCATACCATCGAGTATCCGGCGCCGGAGGGGATTGAACTTGAAACCCCCTCCCAGACCAAGATCGTGGTGAAGGGAACGGACAAGCAGAAGGTGGGACAGGTGGCCGCGGAGATCCGTGGATTCCGTCCCCCGGAGCCTTACAAGGGCAAGGGCGTTCGCTACGCCGGCGAACAGATCCGGCGCAAGGCCGGTAAGACCGCCGGCAGCTAAGGCCTGCGGAAACTCACGGAAGTCCGAAGGAGAGATCGGTGAAGAAGCTCAAGTATTCGAGGATCCGCAAGAGCCGGCGGCTCCAGCGGGAGCGGCGGCATCGCCGGGTGCGGAACAAGATCACGGGGACGGCGGAGCGTCCGCGGCTCGCGATCTTCCGGTCCCTGCGGAACATGGAGGGGCAATTGGTGGACGATGTGGCCGGGGTGACCCTGGCCGGCGTCTCCACACTGGCTCCGCAGATCCGGGAGATGGAGCCCGAGGGGGACCACCCTCAGGCGGCCCGGGCCCATGCCGCAGGAAAGCTCCTGGCGGAACGCGCCCGGGAGGCAGGCATCGAGACCGTCGTGTTCGATCGCGGCGGTTACAAGTACCACGGTCGGGTCAAGGCCTTCGCTGAAGGCGCCCGCGAGGGAGGATTGAGGTTCTGATGTCCAGAGATCGCAAGAGGGGCCGGGGCCGGGAGCAGTCCGATCTGGTCGAGACTGTCGTCCACATCAACCGGGTTGCCAAGGGGGTGAAGGGTGGCCGTCGCTTCTCCTTCACGGCGCTGGTGGCCGTCGGGGACCAGAAGGGGAAGGTGGGGATCTACCATTCCAAGGCCAATGAAGTCGCCGAGGCGATCCGTAAGGCCATGGAACACGCCAAGCGCAACATGGTGGAGATCCCCGTGGTGAACGGCACCATTCCCCACGAGATCGTCGGGGAGTGGGGGGCCGGTCGGGTCATGCTCCGCCCGGCGGCTCCGGGTACCGGCGTGATCGCCGGAGGTCCGGTGCGCGCCATCGTTGAGGCTGTCGGCATCACCGATATCCTGACCAAGAGCCTTGGGACCAACAACCCCATCAACGTGGTACGCGCCACCATGTGGGGTCTCGAGCATCTGGTGACGCCACAGCAGGTGGCCCGGGAGCGGGGTATCCCCGTCGAGTCGCTGGAGGTGTACGGTGTCTGAGTCCACCTCCAAGCTGTCCGTCAAGCAGGTCCGGAGCCTGAGCGGCCGCCCCGAGAAGCACCGGCGGACCATGCGGGCCCTTGGGTTCACGAAGAACCAGCAGACCCGGGTCCACAATGACACGCCCACGATCCGGGGCATGCTGGAGCAGGTGTCACACCTGGTTGAGGTCCACACCGTTGAGGAGCAGTAGAATCATGGCCGAACTTCACGATCTTTCCCCATCCGCCGGGTCCCGTCGGGACCGAAAGCGGCTTGGCCGCGGCCCGGGCACCGGGCTCGGCAAGACGAGTGGTCGGGGGCACAAGGGGCAGAAGGCTCGCTCCGGGGCCTCCATCCCGGCCGGGTTCGAGGGAGGGCAGATGCCGCTCCAGCGCCGGATCCCGAAGCGGGGCTTCACCCCCATAAACCGGGTGGAGTACCAGGTGGTGAACGTGCGTTCATTGGAAGACATCCAGGGTGACGCCGTGGATCCGCAGGTGCTCAGCGACCAGGGTCTCATTGGATCGGCCAAGAAGCCGGTCAAGATCCTGGGCGACGGGGAGCTCACGCGTTCCCTTACCGTCCGGGTCCACGCCTTCAGCGGGTCGGCTCGCTCGAAGATCGAGGGCGCCGGTGGTTCCGTCGCCGTCATCGGCGAGTGACGGGACCCTACCCCAGAGACGCCTGAGCCCACGGGACACGAGGCATGGCCAACCCGATTCCGAATCTGTTCCGGTTCCCTGAGTTGAAGGACCGGATCCTCTTTACCCTTTTCATCCTCCTGATCTACCGGGTCGGTGCGCACATCACTGCGCCGGGGATCAACCTGACGGCACTGCAGGCGCAGTTCGGTCAGTTGGAGGGCACCCTGTTCGGGGTGTACGACATGTTCGTGGGGGGAGGGCTCTCCAGAGCGACGATCTTCGCCCTCGGGATCATGCCGTATATCTCGGCGGCCATCATGTTCCAGCTTCTGGCGGCGGTGTTCCCCACCATTGAGAAGCTGCAGAAGGAAGGGGAGGAGGGCCGCAAGAAGATCACCCAGTGGACCCGGTACACCACCGTGGTTCTCTGTATCGCCCAGTCCTACGGATACTCCGTGTTCGTGGGATCCATCGAGGGCGCGGTGATGAACCCCGGATTCCTCTTCACCTTCACCACCGTTCTGGCTCTCACGGTGGGCGGCACCTTCATCATGTGGCTCGGTGAGCAGATCACCGAACACGGGGTGGGGAACGGAATGTCACTCCTGATCTTCTTCTCCATCATTGAAGGTTTCCCTGGGGCCGTGGTACGGACCTGGGAGGCCGTGATGGTAGGGGAGATCGGCTTCATCGCCATGGGCGTGCTCCTGGCCGTGATCATCGGTGTGACGGCAGCCGTCGTATCCATGACCATGGGCGCCAGACAGATTCCGGTTCAGATTCCACGGAAGGTGGTGGGGCGGGGCCGGATCCAGGAGGGGCAGAAGAGTTTCGTTCCCATCCGGGTGAATGCGGCCGGCGTGATGCCCATCATCTTCGCCCAGTCCTTCATCATTGTTCCCGGGACCCTGGCCGCCTTCACCAGCGTTGGCCTCATCGCCGAGCTTGCGGAGCTCTTCCAACCCGGAAACTGGCTGTACTATGGTACCTACGGTGTGCTCACCGTCTTCTTCACGTACTTCTACACCGCCATCATCTTCAATCCGGTGGACCTGGCGGAGAATCTGAAGAAACAGGGTGCCTTCGTTCCCGGCGTCAAGCCCGGAGCGCGGACCGCCGAGTACATCGATCGGGTGCTGACGCGCGTGACGCTGCCCGGCTCCATCTATCTGGCGCTGGTGGCACTGCTTCCCTTCTGGATCTTCGACATCTTCAACATCCAGACCTTCTTCTTCGGTGGCACCGGTCTCCTCATTGTGGTGGGTGTGGGGCTCGACACCGTGCAGCGGGCGCAGCAGCATCTCCTGCTCCGCCATTATGACGGTTTCATGAAGAAGGGGCGGGTGAAGGTCCGTGGACGTCAGC
>PWZC01000005.1 GCA_003567615.1 Gemmatimonadota bacterium
CTCCGGACCGCCGTCTTTCCGGAGCCCGAGGTGGAGCGCGTGCGACGCCAGCGGCTGGCGGCCATCCGGCAGCGTCGGATGGACCCGGGGCAGTCGGCCTCCGACGAATTGAACCGGACCCTTTTTCCCGAGGATCATCCGTACCATCGGGGCTTGTCCGGAGAGGTGGAGAGCGTGGAGGCCATGGAGCGCGACGAGGTGGTGGCCTTTGCCGAGCGGCGATACCGCCCCGACCGGGGCGCATTCATCCTGGTGGGGGATCTGGCGGCGGACCAGGTTCGGGGGGCGGTTGATCGGCATCTGGCCGGTTGGGTGGGCTCGGTGGTCCCGTCCGCTACCCCTGCGGAGGTACCGGGCCGCGACTCGCGCCCGGTGGTCCTGGTCCATCGGCCGGGGGCCGTGCAGTCCGAGATCCGCATCGGCCAGGTCGGGCCCTCCCGAAGTCTGGAGGGTGAGGCGGAGTTGGAAGTGGGCAACGCGGTGCTGGGCGGATCGTTCACCAGCCGGCTGAACCTGAACCTCCGGGAGAAGCATGGCTTCACCTACGGCGTCCGGTCCGGCTTCGCCCGCCGTCGCCATGGCGGGGTCTTCTCCATCGGCACTGCGGTCCAGACCGAGGTGACGGTGGCCGCGCTCCAGGAAGCCCTCTTCGAGTTCCGGCGGTTCATGGCCCACGGACCGGAGGAGGATGAAGTGCGCCAGGCTCGGGATTACCTGGCCGGGGTCTTCCCTCTGCGGATGGAGACGGCCCCCCAACTGGCGGCTCGCATGGCCGAACTCCACATCTTCGGACTCCCCCTGGACTACCATCACGGATACCGTGACCGCATCCGGGCGGTAACGCCCGAGTCCATCCATGGGGTGTTGGCCCCGATCCTGGATCCGGAGCAGGCGGCCATCGTGGTGGTGGGTGACGCCGACGAGCTGCAGGCTCCGCTGGAGGCGCTGGGACTCGGGGTGGTGGAGGTACGGAACGGGGGAGCGGACCTGGAAGACGGGGGCACGGCCTCCGGGGGGGGGTCCCCATGAGTGGGCAGCCGGATGTGGAGGAGTGGATGGAGCTGACCCGGGAGTTTCGCCTCGCGGGTCCCGACGAAGCGGCGCCCGGGGAGTCGGGTCGCCTCTCCCGGACTCCCGTCCACCGTGGGCGGGTGGTCCGTCTCGGCATTGATGAGGTGCGTTTTCCGGACGGAAGCACGGGAGAGCTGGAGCTGATCCGCCACCGTGGGGCTTCGGCGGTGCTTCCCCTCCTCGACCCTCTACCCCATCCCGACCCCCGTATCGTCCTGCTTCGTCAGTATCGCTACGCCGCCGGCGGATTTCTCTACGAGGTGCCGGCAGGAGTTCCCGACAACGACCATGAAACGTGGGAGGAGTGCGGCCGCCGTGAGCTGACCGAGGAGACCGGGTACCGGGCGCGGGAATTCCGCTACCTCACGGCCATCTTCACGACCCCGGGATTCACCGACGAGGTGATCCATCTCTTTGCGGCCTCCGGCCTGGAGGCAGGGGAGTCGGAGCTGGACGAGGACGAGTTCCTGGAGGGGGGGTGCCTTCCTCTCTCCCGAGCTGTGGACGCGGTATATCGGGGGGAGGTGGCCGATGCCAAGACCGTGACGACCCTCCTCTTCGCCCACGCCTTCCTGCACCGGGCCTGGGATGACCACCGCCCGGTGCCGCCCCGCCCCCCTGTCCCCTGGGATGGAGAAGAACCGTCCTCCTGAGAGGACACGGCATGGCGGTCGGGGTGGGGAAATCCCTGCCGGATCGGCGCAATCGTTTCTGGAACACTTCCTGCAACTATCTCTTGGCAGGAGGCCGGGAGCGGTCTCCACGCCGGCGGGAGGGCAGGCCTCCCGGGAAGGGAAGTCCAAGGGGGAATTCCATGGCAGCCAACGCAATCGACACGCAGACCCAGGGTCACCGGACGACGCCGGTCCGGATTACCCGTGAGGAGTTGGATTCACTCACCGACAGCCAGGTGGTTCAGAGCTTCCTGGATGGGCAGGAGCGCGCCTTCGGGGAGCTGGTGGACCGCTACGACAACCGGCTTCTGAACTTCGTCTACCGAACGGTGGGCGACCGGGAGCGGGCGCAGGATCTGGTACAGGAGACCTTCGTCCGGGTCTATCGGCACCTCCATCGGTTCGACCAGTCCAAGAAGTTCTCGACCTGGATCTACACGATTGCCTCGAACCTGGCCAAGAACGAGCTCCGGAACCGGTCCCGGAATCCGCTGGTGCTCTTTCAGACCATCAAGAAGAATTGGGACGCGGATCATCGCCCACTGGAGTGGGAAGACGAGAAGCTGAAGCCGGACGATCTCTTCCGGAAGCGTCACGTGAAGGATGTGGTGGAGAAGGCTGTGAAGGAGTTGCCCGAGCATCACCGACTGGTCTTCGTGCTCCGTGAACTGGAGGGGAAGACGTACGAGGAGATCGCCGAGATCACCGATACGAATCTGGGCACGGTGAAGAGCCGGCTGAATCGGGCGCGGAACAACTTTGCCCGAATCGTGGCACCCATGGTGGACTGACCTGGTCCACGGCGGCGGCCCGGCCCACTCCCCCTTGGTGGTGCCGTCCGCCCTCGCCCCCACCGGAGAAAGGTCTCCGGTGGGGGCGTTTCGCATTCAGGGCATTCTCGGAGGCAGGAACCCCCCGATGGCATTGCCAGTATGACAACCGGGACCGGGGTGGTCCCGGGGCGCATCGGCGCCCTCATCCGGACCTCCCCGCTCGATTGATTCCCGACTGAGGTGTGCCGGTCCATGACATGCGATGACTTCCTAGCGCGCTACTCCGATCTCCAGGACGACGCGGTTCCGGATCGGGACCGGGAGGAGCTTCGTGCGCATCTACGTGGTTGCGAATCGTGCGGAAAGTACGACGCAGCGGTACGAAGGGGTGTGGGTATCCTGAACGGAATGCCTCCGCTCCAGGTTCGCGAGGATTTCCGGGAGCGGGTCCTCCACTCCGTCTACTCCATGGAGGAACGGGAACGACTCCGTCGATTCCGACCCCATGCGGCCAGCGGCGGAGGGGCCATGGCCCTGGTGGCTGCGGCGGTCCTCGTGGTGGTGGCAGTCTGGACGCCCAACCTCTGGGAGCGGACGCCGTCGGTGGAACTACCGGTGCTGGTGGTGCAGGGGCCCGATACGGTGGCGGAGGGTCTCCCCTACGTGCTCGGTCCGGCCCCTGTGGGGCTTACGGGCCCCGCCATTCCCCCACTGATGGTGGACGGGGATCTCTGGTCCGGTTCGAACGTCCTTCTCTACGAGCACTCTCCCCTCTATCATCGTTACCGGAATCCCGCCCTGGTGAGGGCTGGGCTGCACTGATCCGGCCCCGCTCCGCCTCCGTTCCCCCTGCACGGTAGGCGAACGTGATCCCCAAGGACCTCCGTCGCGCCCTCGGTTCGGACCCCGGGGGCGTATTCTATCTTCATGGAGAGGACGAATTCCGAAAGGGCGAGGCGGCCTCGGCCCTGGTGGGTGCCCACCTGGACGAAGCGACAAGGGATTTCAACCTGGACCGTTTGCGGGGCTCGGAGTTGGATTCTGAGACGTTGGCGGCGCGACTGGGCACGCCCCCCATGATGGCGGAGTGGCGGGTGATCGAGATCCGGGAGACGGAGGGGCTGGCCGGCTCGTCACGGATGCGGGATCTCCTGCTCGACGCGGTTCGGACCCCTCCACCGGGGCTCGCCCTGATCCTGGTCTGTACCGTCCCTGCCCGTTCCTCGGCCCGTTTCTACCGGGATCTGGCCAAGCTGGCCCGATCCGTGGAGTTCCGGGCCGTGGGACAGGATGATCTTCCGGGATGGCTCATGGAGTGGGCCTCGGAGCGCCACGGACGGACCCTGGAGTTGGAGGCGGCGCGGGCCATGGCGGCCGGGGTGGGGAATGATCTGGCCATCCTGGCCCAGGAGCTGGCGAAGCTGGACGCGGTGGCGGCGGAGGGGGAGTCCATTACCATCGGGCACGTGGAGGCGGCCGGGACGCGGGTTCCCCGGCAGGATCGGTGGGGATGGTTCGATCTGGTGGGGAAGCGTCGGTTCCCTGAGGCGCTGGATGGCCTTCACACCCTCGTACACAACGGGGAGTCGGGGGTGGGCCTGACCATCGGGTTGGCGACCCACATGCTTCGCCTCGGTGTCGCCGTCCACGGAGGCCAGCGGGCCCTGGAGTCGGCCCTCCCGGCCCGGCAACGTTGGCTCGCGCGCTCTTCTGCGGCGCAGGCCCGGGGGTGGACGCCGGCGGAGGTGGAGGAGGCCGTAGAAGGCCTTCTGGAGGTGGATCAGCTCCTCAAGTCGAGTCCGCTGTCGGATCTTCATCACCTGGAGAGCTGGCTCCTGGCCCGTATGTGCCGGGCGAAGGAGGGGGCGTGATGGTGAAGGCCGCCTCTCGCCTCGGTTCTCTCCGGCTCCGATCCGGCGCTCGGCCGCCGCGGCGGTGCCTGGGCATCGCGTCGGTCCTGGCGCTGGTCTTCCTGCTCATGGGGCCGGGGGCCGGACCCCTGCCGGGCTGGGTCGGAGGGGGTGCGTTGGCCGCCCAGGACGCCCTGGATCGGGTCGAGGCACTCCTGGACGCCGGCCGGTACGGGTCGGCCCGGACAACGTTGGAATCCTGGTGGAACGCCCACGACGGCACCCCACCCCGGACGCTTCTGGCCCGGGGACTCTGGCTGAGGGCGCTCCTGACGGTGGATCCCTCCCTGGCCGAACCGGAGTATCGGCGGCTGGTGGTGGAGTTTCCCGGGTCGGAGATGGCGGAGGAGTCTCTTCTTCGGCTGGCCAGGAGTGCCGAGTTCGCCGGGGACGTGGCCGGAGCACAGAGGTACCTCCAGATCCTTCTTCGGGACTACCCGGCGAGTCCCCACCGGGTGGAAGCCCGGGGTTTGCAGGAGGAACTGGCCGCCCGACCCACTCGCCAGCCTGGACCTGACCGGACCCCGGCCCTTGAGCCGGAACCGGAGCCGGAGCCCCTGCCCGAGCCCGAGCCCGAACCCGAACCGGAACCGACCCCCGAGCCGGAACCGACCCCCGAGCCCGAACCGGAACCGACCCCCGAGCCGGAACCCGAACCTGCGGACACCGCAGCCGCCCAGCCGCCCACCGATGACGCCGGTGGGGCTCTGCCTGGGCCGGAGGCCGGGGACTGGGCTGTCCAGTTGGCGGCCTACACCTCGCGGGACGACGCTTCCAGTCTTCTGGACCGCCTCCGCGCTGCAGGGTGGGAGCCCCGTCTGGTGCGGGTGGAAGGGGCTGACTTCGTCCGGGTGCGCCTGGGTGTCTTCCCAAACCGCGACGAGGCCGCGGAACTGGCCCGGACGCTGGATGCCCAGGGCTTCGACACCTTCCTGGTCGACAACCGGGCGCTGGAGCGCCCCCTTGATCCCTGAATTCCCGGCAGATCTTCATGGAACCCAGCACTGCTCCGCCTCCGGCCTTGGCCGGGGACGATTCTTCCCCGTCGGCCTCGCGCACTGGCGCCCCCCCGTCAGATCCGTCCAGCGCCCCTGAGGCCGGAGGGGTCGAACGGCTGACCCTTGCCGTCGAGGGAATGCACTGCGGCGCATGCGTGGCGTCGGCGGAACGGGCGTTGGCCCGGGTGGAGGGAGTCCAGGATGTGTCGGTGTCCCTCCCCTCCGAACAGGCCACCGTTCGGTTCGCACCCGGTTCGGTGACCTCCGAGGCATTGGTGGAAGCCCTGGAGGGCGTCGGATACTCGGGAAGGGTCATGGCCGATGACACCGCCGCGGCGCAGGAGGAGGTGCGCGACGCCGAGCGGGATGAGGAGGCCAGGACGCTCTTCCGCAAATTCAAGGTGGGCGCGGTACTCTCGGTCCCCATCCTCCTCCTGGGCCACCACGAGTGGGTGCCCTTCCTGGACGGGGTGGATCACGGCACCATGAGGCTGCTCTGGGCGCTGACGGGAGTTCTGACCCTCCCCATCATGGTCTGGGTCGGAGGACAGTTCTTCACCGGAGCGTGGGCTGCCCTCAAGCATGGGCGTTCCAACATGGACCCCCTGGTGGCGCTGGGGACGGGGTCCGCTTTCCTCTATTCGGTCATGGCCGTCGCCGCCCCCGGACTCTTTCCGGAGGGGACCGCCCACCCGTTCTTCGAGGCCGCAGCCGTGATCATCACGCTGGTGGTCCTCGGCCAGGCACTGGAGGCCCGAGCCCGAGGGTCCACATCCCGGGCCCTCCGGTCACTCATGGACCTCCGACCCGAGACCGCCCGTGTCCTCCGGGACGGGTCCGAGGTGGAGATCCCCGCCTCCGAGGTTCGGGTGGACGATCTGCTGGTGGTCCGTCCCGGGGAAAGGGTGCCGGTGGACGGGATTCTCGAGAGCGGAGCCAGTGCCGTGGACGAGTCCATGGTCACGGGCGAGAGCATCCCGGTGGAGAAGACCGGCGGGGACGAGGTGGTGGGTGGCACCATCAACCGCTCGGGCAGC
Source organism: Gemmatimonadota bacterium (assembly GCA_003567615.1). Lineage (GTDB taxonomy): Bacteria > Gemmatimonadota > Gemmatimonadetes > Longimicrobiales > Gaopeijiaceae > PWLA01. The sequence continues at coordinate 6,464 of PWZC01000005.1, forward strand.
TTCCGCATGAGGGCGACCCGGGTGGGTGCCGAAACGGTCCTCTCACGGATCGTCCAACTGGTGCGGGAGGCGCAGGGATCGAAGCCGCCCATCCAGCGGCTGGTGGACAAGGTTTCCGGTGTCTTCGTTCCCGTCGCCGTCACCATTGCGGTGATCGCCTTTGGCGTCTGGCTATGGGTCGGTCCGGAGCCGTCGTTGAACTACGCCGTGGTGGTGGCTGTATCGGTTCTGGTCATCGCCTGCCCCTGCGCCCTGGGGCTCGCCACGCCCATCTCGGTGATGATCTCGGTGGGAAAGGCCGCCGAGGCCGGAATCCTCATCCGAAACGGTGAAGCGCTGCAGCAGGCTCGCCGCCTCGATACGGTGATTCTGGACAAGACCGGGACGGTGACCCGGGGTCAACCCGAGCTCACCGATGCCATTGACCGGGACGGGAACCCGTCGGACCGCATCCTGACCCTTGCCGGGGCGGCGGAGGTGGGTTCGGAGCACCCCCTCGGTCAGGCTGTGGTGAAGGCAGCTCGGGACCGGGGACTCGGCCTGGAAGACGCCTCGTCCTTCGAAACGCGGGGCGGAAAGGGCGTGGTGGCCCAGGTCGGAGGGCGGCGAATCCTGGTGGGTACTCCCACCCTCCTCTCCGAAGAGGGCGTGGACCCGGAGCCGCTCCGTGCCGGCTGGGATCGGCTCTCGGGGGAGGGGAAGACGCCGGCGATGGTGGCGGTGGAGGGCCAGGCGGAGGGACTTCTGGCGCTGGCGGACCAGGAGAAGGAGGACTCGGCCGCCGCGGTGGCCCGCCTGGAGCGGTTGGGACTCCGTGTGGTCATGCTGACGGGAGACAACGAACGCACGGCCCGGGCGGTGGCCGATCGGGTGGGGATCCGGGAGGTCCACGCCGGCGTCCTGCCGGACGGGAAGGACGAGGTGGTGGCCCGGATCCAGTCGGAAGGCGGGCGGGTGGCCATGGTCGGAGATGGCATCAACGACGCGCCGGCCCTGGCCCGCGCCGATGTGGGGATCGCCATCGGTGGGGGGACCGACGTGGCCATGGAGACGTCGGACATCACCCTCATGGGGGGGTCCCTCCATGGGGTGGCCGACGCGGTGGAGCTCTCCCGGGCCGCCGTCCGGAATATGAAGCAGAACCTTTTCGGCGCCTTCATCTACAACACCGCGGCGATTCCGGTGGCAGCGGGCGTCCTCTATCCGGTGCTGGGGGTTCTCCTGAACCCCATGATCGCCGGGGCGGCCATGGCCTTCAGTTCCGTAACGGTGGTGACCAACGCGAATCGGCTCCGGCGGTGGAACCCACCGGAGCGGGCGGGGCGGGATGTGGTGGCCCCGGGCTGAGCGGCGCCGCTCAGCCCTTGCTTCCCGGTTGTCGCTTCGCTCAGGGTCCGACGGACGGAAGGGTCCCAGGGGCCGCCCCGAACCAGAAGGAGAGCGCCACCAGTCCCAGTGCCCCACCCAGGACCAGACCCCGGCTGACCTGAAGGGGCAGACGAGGGGTCGACAGGTCCTGGGTCTGGGCCGGGAGGGATGCCACCCCCGTCGCCACCACGGTGAGCGCCACTCCGGCCAGAAGTTCGCCCCGAGGGAGGCCCACGCCCCAGAGGAGCCCGGGGAGGAGGATCAGGAGTGGGGTGAACGGCGAACGGCGGGTACCGCCCGTGACCGCCACCGCCACGGCCGTGACCACCACGTTCAGTCCGGTGAATACCCGGATTCCCAGCGCCGGCTCGAACCCTCCCCATCCGGCACCCCCGTGGATCAGGGGTCTCCAGACCGGTGCGAGGGGGGCGGAGAAGAACAGGAGTCCGCAGACGATGAGGACCACCGGCAGGACGAGCCGCATGAGGTCGCCCTGGAGGACGGCCGGCCCTCGGGAAAGGCGGGCATCCGGAAGTACGAGAGCGCCCAGCCAGAGGAGGGCGGCCACGAAGAACTGAAGCGTTAGCAGGGGCAGGACGGCGGATTCCATAGGCGTCAGCGGCGATCACTCAAAGGATGGGGGCCAGGAGGTAGGCGGCGCGACTGGCGGCTCGCTCCCAGGCGGGGCGCGCGTCCAGGTCCTCTGCCGTCAGCGGCTCCGAGCGGGATAGATCCGTTTCCAGCATCCGTTCCACCCGGTGAATGGCCCCGGGGTCCAGCAAGAGGGCGGTCACCTCGAAGTTGAGACGGAGGGAGCGGTTGTCCAGGTTGACGGTTCCCACGGCGGCGGCTCGATCGTCGACCAGGAAGATCTTGGAGTGCATGAAGCCTTCCGTGTACCGGTGGATCCGGACGCCGGTGCGGAGGAGTCGGGGGAGGATCGCCAGCTTGGCCAGGTGGACCAGGGGGACGTCGGCGGTGGCCGGCACCAGGATCCGGACCTCCACACCCCGCAGAACCGCCAACTCCAGCGCCGACAGGATCCCTTCGTCCGGCACGAAGTACGGCGTAGCAAGCCAGAACCGCTCCCGGGCGCCGTGGATGGCGTGGTGGATCATGAGGTTGGCGGTTTCCAACGAGTCTGCGGGTCCGGAGGGGAGCACCAGCACAGCTTCGTCCCCTTCGCCTCCGGTGGCTGAGGACCCGTTGGAGTCGGGATCCGCCGGTGGACCATCCTGGGCCGCTCGCGATGTCCATTCCAGCTCCAGGACCTCTCCCGTGGACCAGTGCCAGTCCTCGAGGAAGGAAAGCTGGAGACCGGTTACCGACGGCCCCTGAAGATGCAGATGCGTGTCCCGCCACGCTCCGATCCGGGGGTCCCGGCCCAGGTAGGCCTCCGAGGCATTCAGGCCTCCGAGCCAGCCCTCGTGGCCGTCCACCACCATGATCTTCCGGTGGTTCCGGAAATTCACCTGGAGCCGGGGCCGGAAGCGTTGACGGATCCATGCCCTGGACGAGAGAAAGGCCGAGA
>PWZC01000206.1 GCA_003567615.1 Gemmatimonadota bacterium
CCGGAAACAACGTCCCCTGAAGCACCGGTGTCGGACGGGAGTTCAAGGGCCATGGCAAGCTCGAGGGCAGTGCGTCGGGTCGTTGGGTGACCGGGTTGGGCAACCGTGACCCCCCCTCCCCTGACAGCGGAGAAACGGGCTCCGCAGTCCGGGCAGTGGGCCTCAGTCCCCTTCCCCGGGAGTGGGTCGCGTTCGCAGAGCGGACACCGGTAGAGGAGGTCGGTCAGGGCCATGGGACTCGTGCTGGGGGTAGTCGGGTCTGGATGGGTATCACGGGGGGTGCTCAGAGGCGTCTGGTCAGATCCAGAAGACGAAGTTTCCAGACTTTCCAGACCGCTTCAACGATGATGGACTTGGACATCTTTGATTCGCCCTGGTCCCGTTCGGTGAAGATGATGGGGACCTCCTGGAACTGGAATCCCTTCTTCCAGGCCCGGTACTTGAGCTCGATCTGGAAGCTGTAGCCGTTGGTCTGGATCCGATTCAGGTCGATGGTCTCCAGTACCTCGCGTCGGAAGAGGTTGAAGCCTCCCGTGGCATCGGAAACCGGGAGTCCCGTAATGGTTCGGGCGTACCAACTACCAAAATAGGAGATCAGGAGCCGGCCCATGGGCCAGTTCACCACCGTCACACGGCGCCCCACATAGCGACTCCCGATGACGAAATCCACCTCCCGGGCGGCCTCGATGAAGACGGGAAGCGCCGAGGAAGGGGGGGAGAGGTCGGCATCCATCTCGCAGAGCCGGTCGTAGCCGGCGGCGATGCCCCACCGGAAACCGGCGATGTAGGCCTTGCCGAGCCCCTCCTTTCCGGCCCGATGGAGAACATGGACCCTTCCCGGAAACTCCCTGGCCAGCCCCTCGGCCACTTCGCCGGTCCCATCGGGGGAGCTATCGTCCACCACCAGGATGTCGATGCCGTTGTCCGTGGCCAGGACGTCGGGGACGATTCGGGGGAGATTCTCCCGCTCATTGAAGGTGGGCATGACCACAAGGGTCTTCCCCTCCCCCCTGGAGGATACATCGCCCCCGCCATTCCCGGCCGCCCCAGGGGTGTTGTTCACCGGGCGGTTCCGGGGTGGTGCGGAGCTGGTTCGAGGGGACTGAGCCCCACTCCTGGTGCTGGATTCCTCAGACATCGTTTCCTGTGTGATTCCGGGTCGGGCGCCCTGCGCTTCCGCCTTCCTTCGTCCTGAAGGTCTCCCAGAGCGCCAGGCCACCGGCGGGCAGGAGTTCTACCGCGGTCATCCAGAGCCGGGCCAGGACGGCCACCCCCACGGCGGCGGCTCCCAGCGAAGGTCGCAGCAGCGCGATGAGCACCCCCTCGCGGATGCCGATCCCTGCCGGCGCGAAGAGTGCAAGATAGCCCAGGAGGTAGGCTGCGGCGAAGACCGGGATGGCCATCCGCACCTCCACATCGAGGCCGAGGCCGATGACGAAGAGCCAGAACGAGAGCCCGTAGATGCACCAGATCCCGGTATGGAGCGCGATCCAGCGCGGTCCGAACCACCCGCCGGGCCGGGGCGCTGTGAGGGGGTCGAGCCCCACTAGGCGGTAGGCGAGGCGGAATGCCTGGTGGATCAGCGCCGGAACCGAGGCGGCAAGGGCCGCCACGACCAGAAGTCCCAGACCGGTTCGTACCGCCCACCCCGCGTCGGCCACCATGGCCACCATGGCCCCGGATCCCACCACCAGGGCGCCAGTCAGATGGAAGGCCTGTCCCACAACGCCTGCCCCCGTTCCCAGGGTGGCGGGGATCCCCGCCCGCCGCGACAGGACGACCAGGCCGGCGACCTGCCAGACCTTCCCGGGAATGTACCGTCCGAGGTTGGCGGTCATGACGATCCGGAAGGATCCCCAGAGGCCCGGGTCCGCCCCACCCAGCTCCCGGACCATGGCTCCCCAGAGGCGGGCCGAGGCCATGAATCCCGCCAACAGGAGCAGGACCGAGGCGGTCAGGAGCCCGAGGCGAGGATCCGGTACCGCCGGACGGACGCTCAGGGCCTCTTCCAGGGTGACGCCTAGCTGGCGTGCGATCACCCAGGTGACCAGGACCGTCAGCGCAATCTGGATCCCCCACTTGAGGGTCGTCCGTCCAGCCCCACGCCCAGGGCCGGACGCCGCCGGCGGGACGGCCGGACCGGTGCCCCCGGTCGGGGTCATCCGCTCCCGCGCCGCCGGGCCAGATCCACCGCCGCAGCGGCCAGGACCAGCGCCAACGAAAGGAGGGAGATCCAGAGACCGATCCGGACCAGGGGAGCATCGAACCACATCTCCACCCGGTGAGTCCCACCGGGGACCGCCATCGCCCTCAGGGTGTGGTCGGCTCGGAGGACGGGTGTCTCCATGCCGTCCACCGTGGCCCGCCAGGCGGGAAACCAGTTCTCGGCCAGGACCACCAGGGCGGGACCGGTGGCGGAGACCTGGAAGACCAGGCGGTTCGGAGTCCTTTCGATCCAGGATACCTGACCCTGTATGTGACGTCCGCCCAGTGGGATAGGTGGATCTTCCTCAAGTACTACCTGAACGCTCGGATCGTACCGGTTGAGGTCCAGGACCGTGTCCAGCGTCCGGTCGGAATCCACCACCAGGGCGTCGCCCACCACCCGGGCACGCGGGAGGGAGGGCGACGGGTGCACGGAGGTGAAGATCCGGCCGTCGGCGAACTGGAGGGCGCTCAGCGGCTCACTCCCCTCCAGGGGGCCGAACTGGAAGTCGGGCCAGAGGATGTAGCGTATGTTCAGGATGGCCAGGAGGTTGGGATTGAATCGGGCCAGGTTCTCCGGTAGCCCGCTCCCCTCCATCCCGATGAGGTCCCGGTAGCGCCCCAGATCGTTGGGGTGGTGCCCCGCGGCCAACTCCAGGCCGTGCATCCCCGGTTCCACATCCTGGCCGGCCCGGGCGAAGGAGAGGACCCTGAACGGATCCTCCTGGGCCTGCCGCTCCAGGAGGAAGCGGATGTTGGCGTCGGGGGCGGCGAAGCTCCGGTAGTCCATGACCTCCAGGAAGGGCTCGTTCACCCGCCACTGGTCCGCTGTCACCAGGAGGGCCAGAATGGGGACCAGGAGTGCAGCGGGAAGAAGACGGCGAGACACCGCCGCCCAGGCTCCCGCCACCAGGACCGCCAGGGCCGTAGCCACTCCGAACCCCCGGACGATATGTGGCTCGGCGTTCCCCAGGGCTTCCAGTTGGCCTGGCGTGATTCCCCGATGGATGACCGAGGTCCACAGCGCCGAGAGCGCCCCGGTGGCAGCCAGGAGGAAGCCCAGGATCAGGAGCCCCGCCCCGCTGCCCAGGATCTTGAGTACGGTGGCGCCCCTTCCTTCTTCCACCATGCGGGCGCCCCGGTCCACTCCCAATGCCGCCAGGGTGGCCACCACGAATCCGGTGAGGAAGATGGCCATGGAGGGCGCACGGAAGAGGGAGATCCCGGGAACCGCCTCATAGAAGACCCGCCATACCGGGGTATTCTGGCCCAGGGCGAAGAGGAGCGCGGTGAGGCCGATCCCGGTGAGGCTCCATCTCACCCAGGGAAGCCTGCCTCCGGCGAAGGAGAGCGAAGCCAGGAGGAGCAGAACCAGGCCCAGGTACTCGTGGTTCAGCTTGAAGGGATTTCGGCCCCAGTACGTGTCGGTGGTCCATTCAGTGGTCCCGGCGCTGTTCCCGATGAACTCGGGGACGGCCAGACTCACCGCCTCCTCCCAGTGGAGGGACCAGGAAGAGGAGAAGGCGACGCCCCTTGCCGCATCGGCCTCCACGGTGGTGGCGGCACGGCGGGAGTGCTCGGTCACGTAGTCCACGGCCGGCAGGAGCTGCACCGCCGTGATCCCGGCGCCCAGCACCGAGAAGAGGAGGAAGGCGCCGAAGGAGGAAGCGGCGCCGGCCGGACCCCTCCCCTGGCCCTCTTCCCTCGCCAACTGCAGGCAGCGAACCGCCATGTAGACGCCCGCCGCCCCGAAGAGGAAGTAGGCCATCTGGAAGTGCGTGGAGAGGATCACCAGGGCGATGACGCCGGCCATGACTGCCAGGGGAAGCCACCCGCGGCGGGCCAGGAACCACTCCATGGTCCAGAAGAGGAAGGGCGTCATGGCGGTTACGAAGATCTTCCCGTCGTGCCCGGGGAAAGCCAGCGTCACCATGTAGGGGGCCAGGAGGAAGCCCAGCCCCCCGATGAGGGCGGCGCCCCGTGAGACCTTCAGGGTCCGGAGCCACCCGTACATGCCGACCCCGGCCAGGAAGACGTGGATCACCAGCTTCCACCCCAGGGACCTGTACGTCTCCATGAGGTAGAGAAGGGCCACGGAGATGGGGTGGAGGGAATCTCCACCGGCCAGCGACTCCAGGAAGGGGGTACCGCCCAGGATGATGGGGTTCCAGAGGGGAAAGCCCGTGGTCTGCAGGGCGTCGGAGAAGAAGGCCCGGGCCATGTACCCCAGCGCCAGCGTGTCCTGTCCCACCAGCATCTGATCGGAGAAGACGAATTCCCGGAAGAGCCCCAGCGTCACCGCGGCGAAGACCACCAGGGTCAGCCAGAGGGGGATCCGGTCCAGGGTTCCGGTCAGCTCCGGCACCGTCCCGTCCGGGGTTCCCGACGACCGGCGAGCCCCCCTCTCCTCACCCGTCCTCCGCTCCGAGCGGTCCCGCCCGGTTCGTCGGCGGGGTGCCCTTCCCTTCCGATCCTTGCCGTCAGCCATCAGTTCGTCCCCGAGGCTTCTGTTTTGGGCGATGTCGGTGTCCCTGCACCCACTTTCCGGTAAATCTCTTCATGCCGCCTCACCAGTCGGGCGTTGCTCCAGTGGTCCACCACACGGGCCCGGGCCCGAAGCCCCACTTCGGTGAGCTCCGGATCCCGGAGGAGGTCCACGATGGCGTGGGCCAGCGACTCGGGATCGGCGGGCTCGGCCAGTCGACCCACCTCCCGGTCCACGATCTCGGGGAGTCCACCGACGCGGCTCGCCACCACGGGAACGCCGCACGCCATGCATTCCAGCGCCGCCACCGATGTGGCCTCCATGAGGGAGGGAAACACCGCTACCTCCCCTGAGCTGAGGAGGCCCGGCATCTGGCCATGGGGTCGACCCCCCAGGAAACGGACCCGGTCTGCCACGCCCAGCTCCCTGGCCAGGGCCTCCAGGCGCTCCCGCTCCGGCCCGTCGCCCACCAGGATGGCCTGCACCCCGGGCTCGTCCCGCACCGCCAGGGGGAGGGCGCGAATGAGGTACTCCACCCCGTTCTTGGGGAAGAGTCTTCGAGGCACCAGGATCCGGCGCACCCCGGGCTCCGGCGGCAGCGTTGGAGTCACGGGCCTGAACCGGTCCGTATCCACGCCGTTGGTGAGAGGTTCCACTTGGAGTCCCGGGGCAAGCCCTTCCCCAACCCGGGCGATTTCCACGCTGGCGGCCAGGGTGTGGTCCGATCGTCGGACCAGCCCGGCCAGAATGGGGCGCCAGAGGCGGGAGCGGGCTCGTACCAGGAAGTGGGAAGTGTGGAGCGTGGTCACCAGCGGACGGCCATGTCGGCGCGCCGCCAGATGGCAGGGTAGGACGGAGGCGAAGGCTTGGGCGTGGACCACGTCGGCCCACCGGGCCCACCGCAGGGTCACCGGCAGGGATCCCAGGGAGTGGAGGATCCAGCCCAGTGGCGAGCGCGAGGGAAACCAGGTTCGGCGGACCCGGACACCGTCCACCACCTCGTCGGTGGGGACGCCCGGGAGGGATCGGGAGGTCACGACCCGCACGTCGTGGCCGACCTCCACCAGACCCCGGGCCAGCTCGGCCACATGGCTCTCGAGTCCGCCCACCTCGGGAGGGTAGTAGACGCAGTGGAGCAGGATCCTCATGGTCCGGCCCCGAGGAACTCCGCCACGATGCCGGCGATTCGTAGGCCCGCCTTGCCGTCCCCGTAGGGATTGGCTCGGCGTCGATGCTCCCGTCCGTGGTCGGCGGCGGAGAGTGCCCGGTGCGCGGCACCCAGGATCCGCTCCACCTGGGAGCCCACCAGTTCGGCGACCCCGGCCTCGACACCCTCGGGCCGCTCCGTCACCTCCCGGAGGACAAGGAGCGGGACGCCGAAGGTAGGAGCCTCCTCCTGGATTCCGCCGGAGTCGGTCAGGACCAGGGCAGCTCGGGAAAGGGCCAGCGCCAGGTCCTCATAGCCGAGAGGGGGGGTGAGGTGGATTCGTGGATGGCGCCCCAGGCTCCGGGTCACCGGCTCCCGAACCCGGGGGTTCGGGTGGACCGGAACGAGAAGCCGTAGCTCGGGGGTCTCGTCCACGAGCCGCAACGCCGCCGTCAGGATCCGATCCAGCGGCGCTCCCCACGATTCCCGGCGATGGGTGGTGAGGAGGGCAAAGCGATGACCGGCGGAGAGCACTGCGTTCAGGTCGGGGTCCCGGGGTTCGCCCCCCCTTCGGGTGATGTCCAGGAGGGCGTCCACCACGGGGTTGCCGGTGACATGGATCCAGTCGTCGGGAATGCCTTCCCGCCGCAGGTTTTCCGCCGCCCCGGTCGTGGGAGCGAAGTGGAGTCGGGCCAGCACACCCGTCATGCGCCGGAACCCCTCCTCCGGAAAGGGGCGGGACAGGTCCCCACTCCGGAGTCCGGCCTCCACGTGCCCCACCGGAATCCCTTCGAAGAAGCCCGTGAGGGCACCGAAGAAGACGCTGGCGGTGTCGCCCTGTACCAGGACCAGGCGGGGCCTCCGGCCTCGAACCTCGTCCCGGATTCCCAGGAGGCATCCCTGCGCCACGTCGTAGAGAGTCTGAGCCTCACGCATGATCCCCAGGTTTCCGTCGGGGGTGAGGCGGAAGCTCCGCAGGACGTCGGTGGCCAGGGTGTCGTGCTGACCGGTGAGGAGGAGGCGAACCGGTACGGTGGGGATTCGAGTGCGGAGGGCGTGGACCACCGGAGCCATCTTGATGGCTTCCGGGCGGGTCCCCACCACCACGAGGATCCCACCCTCGGTTCTGCCCATCAGCGGCCCTCCCGCAGGCGACGGCGGAGTTGATCCAGCTCCTGACGGAGTTGGGCCACCATCTCCGCCAGGAGGCCGAAGCCGAAGATGGTCACCCCGACGGTGACCAGGAGCAGGACCAGGGTCAGGAGAGGACGGAAGCCGACGCCGTGGAAGAGCCGGAGGTAGACCGCCACCAGCCCCACCAGGACCCCCGCCCCGGCCAGGCCTGCGCCGGCGGTCCCGAACAGGAGCAGGGGTTTTCTGGAAAAGGCCAGGAGAAACCAGACCGAGAGGAGATCCATGACTCCCACCAGCACCCGCCAGAGGCCCTGATACTTGGACTCACCGGCCCGCCGAGGGTGAAGTTCAATGTCCAGCTCGGTCAGGGTGTGACCTCGATCGGCGGCGAGGACCACGAAGAAGCGGTGCCAGTCGTGGCGAAGCGGGATCTCCTGGAGGATGGAGGCCCGGAAGGCCTTCATGGAGTTCAGGTCCGACGCGGGAATATCGAAGAGCCGCCGGGAGAGCCGGTTGTAGACCGAGGAGACGGCCCGCTTGTCATAGTGCCCCACCTTGCGCCCGCAGACGATGTCCCATCCCTGCCCCATGCGCTCGAGAAAACGGGGGATCTCATGGGGAGAGTGTTGGAGATCGGCGTCGAAGAGGACGAGAACGGCACGGTCGGTGGCGTGGGCTGCGGTGACCATGGCTTCCGTCTTGCCCAGATTCCGGCCGTGGCGAAGCACCCGGAACGCCGGCCAGTCCGACCCGTGCGCTCGCGCCAGATCGGCCGTGCCGTCGGTGGACCCGTCGTCCACCAGCAGCACCTCCCCTTCCAACCCATGCTCCCGGAAGGCCGCGCGGAGTTCCCGGACCAGATCGGGGATGACCGGCGCTTCGTTGTAGGCCGGAATGACCACGGCGAAGTTCCAGCGGAGTTCGTCGGGGAGGGTCGATGCGGGATCCGGTACGCCCCGGGCGATCTCAGACACGCTTTCGCATTCGGGCCGGGAGGATTCCCAGCTGGTCCCGGTACTTGGCCACGGTCCGGCGCGCGATCTGGATCCCATCGGTCTCCAGGAGGTTCACGATCTTCTGGTCGGTCAGCGGTTTCTTGGTATTCTCCTGATCCACCAGCTTGCGGATCTTGTCCCTCACCCCCCGGGCCGAGATGTCCTGTCCGGAGGTGGTGGAGAGTCCGCTGGAGAAGAAGAACTTGAGATGGTAGACTCCCCGGGGTGTCTGAACGTACTTCTCGTTGGTGACCCGGGAGACGGTGGATTCGTGCATCTCGATGTAGTCCGCCACCTCCCGCAGCGTCAGGGGGCGGAGAAACTGAATGCCCTTCTCGAAGAACTCCCGCTGCCGATCCACAATGAAGTTCATGACCTTGAGCATGGTCTGTCGGCGCTGCTCGATGGCCTGGATCATCCAGTTGGCGGAGTTGAGCTTACTGGCGATGAACTCCTTGTTCTCCCCCTTGTACTTGCCCCGGTCCTGCGCCACCTCCCGGTAGGAGCGGGAGAGACGGAGGCGGGGAAGGCTCGTGTCGTTCAGGAAGACGTGATACTCCCCGTCGATCTTCTCCACGATTAGGTCGGGGATGATGTATGGATCCCGGTCGGGTCCGTACTGGATGCCCGGCTTGGGATCCAGCTTCGCCACCTGATCCGCGGCGTTCTGGACCTCGCGGGCGGATACGCCGACGGCTCGCCCCAGCTCGGTCCAGCGATGGCTCAGGAAGTCGTCGAAGTGATCTAGAATAAGTGTATATGCGAGTGTGTCTTCCAGGTCTCGCTCACGGAGCTGGATCAGGATGCTTTCCCGGAGGTCCCGAGCCCCGACGCCGGCCGGATCCATCCGCTGGATCACGGTGAGCATGGCCTCGGCCTCGTCCATGGCGTAATCCCGGAAGAGCTCCGCCACCTCCGCCTCCTCCTCGGCACGCTCCTGGGTGTCGGAAATGGCCGCGGCTCGCTCCTGTGCGACGGTTCGGATGTCCACCAGCCATCCATTCACCCCTTCCACAACCTCGTCGAGACTGCAGGACAGAAATCCATCATCGTCGATGTTCCCGATGATCTCCTCGCCGATCCGGACCTCCCGATCGGTGATGGGGAGGTGGTGGAGCTGCTCGAGCAGGTGATCACGGAGGTCCGATGTCTCCACCGGGGTCGGATCGTGGCGCTCCGTCTCTTCGTACTGGGCGCGGCTCCCGCCGGCGTCAAACCCGTCCAGCAGGATCTCTTCCCAGTCGATC
>PWZC01000219.1 GCA_003567615.1 Gemmatimonadota bacterium
CCCGGGGCGCCCCGTCCATGACCCCGCACACCCACCTCGCTGAAGACCTCCACACCCTCCCGGCCCAGGAGCCGGCGGACGGCCTCGGCGTCTTCTTCCAGATACATCACCACGACGAGCTTCATGTGGACACCTCCTGTCGCCACCCCCGCTTGACAAGGAAGTAGAGCCCCGGCACCACCACGAGGGTGAGGATGGTGGAGGCGAAGGCGCCGGCCATGAGTGATACGGCCAGCCCCTGGAAGATGGGGTCGAAGAGAATGACGAAGGCCCCGATGATCACAGTGACGGCGGTGACCACAATGGGCCGGGTCCGTACGGCGCCGGCCTCGAGAATCGCCTTCTTCAGGGGAACCCCGGCCCGAAGGCGTGCCTCCAGGTAGTCGATGAGGAGGATTCCGTTGCGGACCATGATCCCGGCCAGGGCGATCATCCCGATCATGGAGGTGGCGGTGAAGAAGGCTCCGGTCAGGAAGTGGCCGGGGGCGATTCCGATGAGGGTGAGGGGGATGGCGGCCATCATCACCAGCGGTGTCACGAAGGACCCGAACCATGCCACGATCAGCACGTAGATGAGGAGGAGGGCGCCGGCGAAGGCGATCCCAAGGTCCCGGAACACCTCGTAGGTGACCTGCCACTCTCCGTCCCACTTCATGACCGGACGCTCCGTCACTGCCGGCTCGCGGGTGAAGAGTCGTCCGAGGCTCACGCCCTGGGCCACCTGGATCTCATCCAGACTCTCGCCCATGTCCAGCATGGCGTAGACGGGGCTCTCAAGCTCACCGGCCACCTCTCCCAGGACGTAGATGACCCGGCGGCCATTCTTGCGCGAGATGGCCTGGGCGCGAATGGCCTCCTCAGTGACAACAAGTTCGGACAGGGGCACCATGGCCCCATTTCCCGACCCCAGGTGGACCCGTCCGAGGCGATCCACCGACGACCGGTCCGCTTCGGTCAGCCCCACCCGTAGCGGGACGGCATTCCGGTCGTCGGGGGCCGAGAGGCGTGACACGACCTGGCCCCGGAGGGCCATCTCCACTGCCCCCACCACCTGCTCCTTGGCGATGCCAGACAGGGCGGCACGCTCCGAATCCACGGCCATGCGGAACTCGGTCTGGGGTGCGTTCAGGGACCAGTCCACATCCACCACACCCTCCATGGCCTCGAACCGGTCCATGACCTCTCTTGCCACCCGCATCTGCTCCGCCTCGTCGCCACCGTAGATCTCGGCCACCAGGGTGGAAAGGACCGGAGGCCCGGGGGGGACCTCGACCACCTTGACGCGAGCCCCGGTGCCGGAGGCTGAAACCACCTCATCCACCAGGGGGCGGAGGGCCAGGGCCACATCGTGGCTCTGGGTGCGGCGCTGGGACTTGTCCACCAGATTCACCTGCAGGTCCGCCACGTGGGCGCCCTCGCGGAGGTAGTACTGACGGATCATCCCATTGAAGTTGATGGGAGCCGCCACCCCGGCGTAGAGCTGAATGTCCATCACTTCCGGCACCCGGGTGAGGGCGTCCCCGATGTCGGCGGCCAGGGCCAGGGTGGTCTCCAGGGAGGTGCCCTCCGGCATGTCCAGGATCACCTGCACTTCGTTCTTGTCATCGAAGGGAAGCATCTTCACCTCCACTCCGCGGACCAGGAACATGGCCCCTGCACCCACAAGCAGGAGGCCCACCATGCCCAATGCGCCGCCCAGGGCCCAGGGACGGGCCAGGAGGGGGCTCATGACCCGGTCGTAGACCCGGTAGATCCGTGTGTCCTCGATTCCGGGTGGACCGGGGGCGGCCCCTGGCATGACGCCCTCCTCGGTATCGTCTTCCTCCGAGTCACCCTGGCCGGCATGGTCTCCTGCGTCGGTGGACGCTGCGGCGGTGGACGGTGCGGCGGCCCGTCCGCCGGATCCCAGCAGCTTGAGGGCGAGCCACGGCGTGACGGTGAGGGCGAGCCCCAGCGAGAAGATCATGGCCACGGTGGACCCGATGGGCATGGGGCTCATGTAGGGCCCCATGAGGCCGCTCACGAAGAGCATGGGAAGGACGGCGGCGATGACGGTGAGGGGGGCCAGGATCGTGGGATTCCCCACCTCGCCCACGGCGGCGATGGCGGCGGCGCGGCGCGGTCGATCCTTCCTGCGGAAATGCCGCTCCATGTTCTCGGAGATGATGATGGAGTCGTCCACCACAATGCCCGTCACGAAGATGAGGGCGAAGAGGGTGACCCGGTTGAGGGTGTAGCCGAAGATCTGGTAGACGAAGAGGGTGAGGGCGAAGGTGAGGGGCACGGAGAGGACCACCACCAGGGCAGCCCGCCATCCCATGGTCAGGAGGATGACCAGTCCCACCGACAGGACCGCCAGCACCAGATGCCACTGGAGCGTCACCACCTTGTCCCGAGCGGTCTCCCCGTAGTTGCGGGTGATACTCACCTCCGCGCCGTCGGCCACGACGCGGCCCTCCAGGCCGGCGAGCCTGGACTCCAGGGAGCGCCCGAGTTGCGTGGCGTCAGCGCCCGGGCGTTTGGACACGGCGACCGCCACCATGGGACGCCACCCCTCCACCTCGGCGGTGCGGTGGAGGGTGTAGTGGGTGACCTCGGCAGGACCGTCCCGAACCACCGCCACGTCCCGGACCTGCACCAGGGCTCCATCCCGCACGTCCAACACCACCGAGCCCACCTGTTCGGCGTCAGCCAGGAATCCGCCCGCCGTGACCCGGACCACCTGGTTGCCGGCGGTGAACTCTCCGGCTCGGGTCTCCACGTTCTCACCCCGGAGGCGCTGGGCCACATGAAGGGGATCGATCCTGTAGTGGGCCAGCCGCTCCGGATCCAACTCCCCCCGGAGTTCCCGGGGGTATCCGCCCACCACCTGAACGTCCCGCACGTCGGGAATGGCGGAGAGTTCAACCCGCACCTCGTCGGCCATGCGCCGGAGCGCCGCCCCGTCCACGGAGCCCGGTTCCCCGTGAAGGGTGGCCGTGAAGAAGGGGACATCGTCGATGGTGACGGCGCGGACCATGGGGAGTCCCACCTCCGCGGGAAGCCGGTCGCCGTGCTTCGAGAGGGTGCTGAAGAGCTGCACCAGGCTCTCTTCCATATCACGGCCTACCTCGTAGCGGACGGTGGCCAGACCGAACCCGTGCTCGGCTCGGGTATAGACGTATTCCACGCCCTCGATGCCCGACAGGATCCCCTCCAGGGGGATGAGCACCCGGTTCTCCACCTCCCGGGGCTCGGCACCCTCCAGGGGAAGGTACAGGTCCGCCAGGGGCACGATGATCTGGGGCTCTTCCTCGCTGGCCAGGGTGAAGACGGTCCACACCCCCAGGGCCAGGGAGAAGGCCATGATGAGCGGTGTCAGCTTGGACTCGAGGAAGACTCCGGCGATGCGTCCGGCGATGTTCTCCCTCACGGCGTCACCTCCCGGGTGCCGGCCACGGTCTGACCGTCCATGAACTCGGCGCCTGGGCGGCGCACCACGGTCAGGTCGCCGGCAGGACCGGCCAGCACTTCGACGGCCCCGTTGGAGCTCCGTCCCAGTCGGACCCAGCGGAGGCGGATCCGGTCGCCCTCCAGGGCAAACACGCCGGTGAGCTGTCCTCGCTCCACCACCGCATCCCGGGGGATCCACATTCCGGTGGCGTCGGCCGACGGGATCTCGAGGCGGAGGTAGCTCCCCACCTGCACCGTCTCAGGCAGCTCCAGCGGGGTCGCTTCGACCCGGAAGGTGCGACTCGCCGGATCCACCGCCGGAACCACACGCCGGACGATGGCGGAGATGGGCGGTTCCTGGGAGGAGAGCCGGACGGCCACCGTATCCCCCTCGACCACGACACCGGACAGGTGGGCCGGCAACTCCGCCGCCACCTTGAGGGCCTCCGGGGAAATGATGCGGAGAAGGGGGCGTCCCGGGGCGGCCAGATCACCAGGGTCGATGCGGCGGTGGGTGACCACTCCGTCGAAGGGCGCCTGGATCAGGCTGTATTCCCGCTGCGCCTCGGCCTCTCGGAGGGCACCTCGTGCCCCCGCCAGAGCGGCCTCGGCCTCGTCCAACTCCTGGCGCGTGGCCACGCCGTCCTGGGACAGGCTCAGGATTCTGCGGTGGGTTTCGGCGGCGAGCTCCATCCGGGCCCGAGCCGACTCGACCCGCGCCTCCACATCGGCGTCGTCCAGGCGGAGGAGGGGCTGGCCGGTGTGCACCCGATCACCGACCTGGACCTCCACCGAGCGCACCGTACCGCTGGCACGGGTGGCAATCTCGGCCACCCGGTCCGAGTCCAGTATGGCGGCGAAGCTCGCACCGCTGGTGGATTGGAAGGCCCGGGTAACCTCCACATCGCCGAGGGGAGCACCCCTGGGGATCTCACCGGGCTCTTCCCGACCGCAGGCCGAAAGGGCAAGAAGTAGAAGAAGGGGAAGAAGGCGTCTCATGGGAGCGCTCCGTGGTTGGCGTTCAGGTCGGTGAGAAATCGAAGACGGGCGCCGGCCAGGGCATGCCCCACGGCCGCGTCCACCCGCCGGGCGGCGGCTTCGGCGGCTCGGGCCTCCACGGCCACCAGGTCGGCGGCGGTCACCAGGTCCTCCTGGAAACGGCGGCGCATGAATCGGGCGGCTTCGGCCGATGCCTCCGCCGAGGCGGCGGCGGCGGCGAGGGCCTCCCCGGCGAATTCCAGCGCTCGCCTGGCCTCGTCCACTTCCACCTGGGCCTCCCGGAGCCGCTGCTCGTGCTCCCGGCGCAGGGCCTCCCGCTCGGCATCCACTGCCTGGACCCGGTGGCCGATGCCACCCCCGGTGTAGACGGGGAGGCGGATGTGAAGACCCACCGTCCAGTTGGTCTCGGGGCTGGAGAAGGGGGCCCGGGCGTGGGTGCCGACCCGGGCGAACCCCTCCACCTTCGGAAGTCGGGCGTTTCGGGCCTCCCGGACCCGGGACTCGGAGGCATCCAACCGGGAAGCGGACGCCTGCAGATCCGGGCGGTCGGACAGGGGAGGGAATGAAGCCGCAGCCGTTGTGTCCGCATCGGAGTCCAGGACGCGGTCGGTGGGGACGGGGATTCGTCCCGGTTCCCACCCCAGCGCCAGACCCAGGCGAGCGCGGGTGTCGGAGATCCTCTGTCGGGCCTGGATTTCCCGGGCTCCAGCGTCCTCCACCGCGGCCCGTGCCTGCAGGACATCGGCCTCGGTGACCATCCCTTCGTCCCGGCGCCGTTCGGTTACCCGGAGGTTCTCGGCGGCGGCCTCCACGGCGGCCTCGGCCGCTTCCAGGCGGGCCTCGGCCCCCACCGCTTCCAGGTACCGGCCTTCGGCGCCGAAGGCCGCCGCGCGGATCGCCCACTGGGCTCCCTGGCCCGCCGCCAGCGCCAGTGCTTCGGCCGCTCGGGCGCCGGCTGCGGCGGTGGCATCCAGCGGGGACCAGTTGAGACCCAGTCCCACGGACCAGTCTCCCAGGGCGTCGGGCTGGTTCAGTCGGTCCGGCGCGAAGTCCGCTTCCGTGAAGCGGCCCTGACGGAGTCGGCTCCCGAAGGCGGCCACGGGGTCGTTGGTCCGGAGGGCGTCCAGCTCGGCCCCCACGGTGGGGAAACGGTAGGCCCGACTCGCGTCGCGATGGTGAGCCGCGCCCTCAGCCCTGGACAGGGCCGCCTGGACCCCGGGGTGGGCCTCGGCGGCCTGCCTCCGAGCCTCGTCCAGGGAGATGGGGATCTCCTGGGCATGGATCTGCGCCCCGGTAGGGGCCGAGAGGATGGGGAGCGCCAGGAGCGCCACCAGGGGGACGGATGCCCGGACGGGCCCGACCCTGAGGCGGGGTGAGCGAGGCCTTGAGAGATCTGTCATAGGAATCAAGAGATATAAATAATTTGATGTGTTGTCCCTGCGGGGGTTCCCGGAGCGGGTCCCAGGGAAGTCACGATGTCGTTGAAAAGGATCTTCGGCGGCCGATTCCAGGCCGAGGGTTCAGCGACGGGCAGTGGGGGGTGGGTAGCCGGGGCGGGGGATCAGCAGTCACCCCGTCGCACGCAGTCCAGGACGGTCCTTGCCCGAGGGTCTCCGATGCGGTAATGCACGTTGATCCCGTCTCGTCGACGGAGCAGAATACCCTTGTCCCACATGGTGGTCAGGTGCTGGGACGCCACCGGTTGGGTCACGCCCACGGCTTCGTAGACCTCGGTGACGGTGGCTTCATCCACTCGCTCGAGGAAGTCCAGGATCCGGAGACGGGTGGGGTGGCCCAGGCATCGAAGGATGTGGGCCGTTCCCTCTACCTCGGATCGGGAGAGGACGGGAAGGGGCGCGTCGGTCATGGTTCTGGGATACCCTGGGGCATGGAGTGTTCAAGACATACGGATAATACGATGTATTGCCTTCCTGTCAACTGGAGGCGGCGGATCCGTCCCGGGTACGGTGTCCAGGCAGATCCGCCGCCTCGATGCGCCGCCTCGATCCATCGACCTGGTTCCGGATCAGCCGGCTCCAGCGCCAAGGGTCAACGCCCGTAGAGCTCCTGCCAGGCGGCTTCAAACTCGTTGCCGTCGAACCACCGGGGCTGCTCGTCCGCGTTGGCTACGGCCAACGCCACCTTGAACAGGATACGGAGGTCCCGCTCCAGCCCGCTCAGATCCCACTCAGGGGTGATGACGTCGCGGACGGTGTGGTAGCGGTCGTCGCGGAGGGCGGCTACGTCAAAGCCCGGATCGCCCACATAGTCGCTTCCGGCCTGAAGGTAGAGGGCGGGAATCCCGGCCTTGGCGAAGCTCAACTGGTCGGAGCGGTAGAAGCTTCCGGCCATGGGGTTCGGATCGCCGGCGGCGCGGAGTCCATAGCGTTCCACGATTTCGGTGAAGACCTCTCCCATGGTGTTCATGTCCAGACCGATGGCGGCCACATCCGAGGTCACTCCCAGGTTCTGCGGTGAATCCACATTGATGTTGGCGATCATGGCGGAACGGGGGACGGGTGGGGACTCCACGAAGAGGCCGCTCCCCAGGAGTCCGCCCTCTTCCGCCGTGACCGAAAGGAACATGACCGAGCGACGGGGATCAGCCTCGGTAAAGGCCTCCGCCACGGCCAGGATCGATGCCACCCCAAGGGCGTTGTCCAGGGCCCCGTTGAAGATGGAGTCGCCCTCCAGCGACGGATCCCACCCGATGTGGTCGTGGTGGGCAGTGAAGACCACGTACTCGTCGGCCAGATCCGGATCGCTTCCCCGGACCACCCCGGCCACATTGTCGGCCTCGAGGCGCTCGAAGTCCGTCTCGATGACGCTGGATACCCGGAATCCCGTGTCCATGGGCCGGAACTCCCGGTCCGAGGCCAGATCGAAGAGCCCCGGAACATCGGTGTCCAGGGCCCGGGCCACCTCATGGGTCCGGGTCGAGTCCATCCAGGCCAGGAAGTCCACCCGGTAGTCCCTCTGCCAGACCTGTCCCTCGCCCATATCGCCGATGACACCGAAGCCATAGGCAGCGGACTCGTCGGTGTGCACCACGATGGCTCCGGCGGCCCCCTGGGCCTGAGCCTGCTCGAACTTGTAGGTCCAGCGCCCGTAGTAGGTGCGCACCTCGCCGCCGAAGAGCGCCTCGCCGTCTTCCTCCACGGCGGGATCGTCGTTCAGGAAGAGGAGCACGGCACCGGTAAGGTCTTCACCCTTGAAGTCGTCCCAGCCGTATTCCGGAGCCTGTACACCGTGGCCGACGAAGATGAGGGGTGCCTCGTCCAGCTCGACCCGGGACTCCTCGGCTGTGGACCAGAAGGTGAAGTTCTGTCCTGTCACCAGATCCAGTTCACCGTCGGGGCCCTCGATCCGGGCCCATGAGGTCTCGCGGTCCTTGGTCATCCCCAGGAGCTCAATGGGGAGACGGTAGCCGTCGTCGCCCACGGGCTCGAGCCCGATCTCGGCGAATCGCGCTTCGATGTGCCGGATCGCCCGTTCCTCTCCGATGGTGGCCGGGGCCCGACCGAGCATGCTGTCGGCCGAGAGGATGGCGGTATCGTCGAAGATCCGCTCCCGGAGGATTCGCGCCGCCGGGCCCTCCACCGGACCGGCGAACCCCAGATCCTCGGCGCGGGGCGTGTCGGGGTGCCCCGCCTCCACTGCTGCAGCCCCCTCCAGCGCCGCCGGGGTGTCGGGCGGTGGGGGTTCGGCGGGCTCGCAGGCACCGAGGACCACTGCCAGCCAGGGGAGGGCGACGAGGAATGGGAGAGCCGGGGGATGTGCGGGACGTCCGAGGGCGGGGAGGGGGGACATGGGGATCCTTCCTGTGGAAACGGTGGGAACTGCCATGGCGCGGTGCGGGCTCACGGCATGAGGTCCGGATCGCCGGGGTGAAACCGGGTCACCGGATCCGGCCGGGCGTCGGGTGGGTCCGGGTGTCGGGTCGGTCCGGACATCGGGCCACCAGACGAACCACCGAGGCCGCACCTCGATGATATCGTCCCTCATCCAACTCCACCACCTCGGTGGAGAGGCGGTCCACCAGGAGGGAACCGAAGTCCGTGCGGATCGTCTCCTCATCGAACAGGAGGGCCGGATCCGGTGGACCGCCGGCCGTGGGATTGGTGCGCTGGTGTCCCCTGTGATCCCGGCTGAACCCCTCCAGGACCAGCGCCCCGCCCGGCGCCAGCAATTGGGCCAGGCGGCGGTGGTATTCGCGCCTTCGGTCCTGGGGAAAGTGGGCGAAGATCAGGGCGATGAGGTCGAAGGCGGCAGGGGGAAATTCCAGATCCCCGAAGTCGGCTACCCGGTAGTGGATCCGGACCCCCCGTTCCCGTGCCAGGCGAAGCGCCTTCTGCCGGCCCTCTCCACTCACATCGACGGCGGTGACCGAAAGTCCCGACTGGGCGGCGAATACGGCGTTGCGTCCCTCGCCCTCGGCCGGGAAGAGGGCACTGCCCGTGGGTCTGAGTTCGGTGAGGACCGCACGCAGGAAACGATTGGGCTCGGTGCCGTAGGCCCAATCCTCCTGGGCATAACGGGCATCCCAGAACTCCCTGCGATGGGACATGGGTGCGCTCCTGGACTGGGTGGGGGTGCGGGCGATGGCTGGCTGAGCAGGGCGTGCGGACGGCGGAGATCGGGGCGGGTCGGACCCTGCCTAGGCGCCCACGGCCTGGAAGAAGGCCTCCACCTCGGCGGGGTCCGTGTGATGGTTCGGAGAGAGTCTGAGGCCCTGCACCCCCTGAATCCGGATGGGCCGGACGG
>PWZC01000396.1 GCA_003567615.1 Gemmatimonadota bacterium
GGCCAGGGTCCGGAAATCGTCCAACCCGTATTTGTAGGAATACTCCGTCACCACCACCTCGCCCTCGCCGAAGACGATCTCGGGGCCGACGGGTGTTCCATCCGTGGCGCGGGGACCCAGGTGCACGACCTGATTCCGCAGACTCACCAGATGCATCTCGATCCGCGAGCGCTCGGCGTTCCAGATTCCCCGGTGCCGGAAGCCGTCGAGGTCGAAGTTTGAACCAAGGCGATCGTTCAGGTGCCGGAGGATGTTGACGTTGAATGCCGCCGTCACACCGCGGGCATCATTGTAGGCTCTTTCCAGGCGATCCCGGTCCTTCACAAGGTCCACCCCGATGAGAAAGTACTCGCCGGATCCCAGGCTCGCCGCCACCCGGGCCAGGAAGGTGCGGGCGTCCTCCGGATCCAGATTCCCCACCGTGGATCCCGGGAAGAAGGCAAGCGTCGCCCCGGCATCGGTCTCGGGCCAGGGGAGTTCGGCCAGGCGGGTGTAGTCGGTGACCACGGGAAGCACCTCCAGACCGGGGAGGCGACGGCGAACCCGGGCCGCAAACTCCACAAGCTGGTCCCGGGCGATATCCACCGGTACGTAGGCCGACGGGGACTGGAGCTCATCCAGCACCAACCAGGTCTTCTCTCCACTCCCGCTCCCGAACTCCACCATGCGGGCCAGGGGCCCCACGATCCGGGCCACCTCCGCCGCTCTGGTACGCAGGATCTCCGTTTCGGCTCGTGTGGGATAGTACTCCTCGAGCCGTGTGATCTCCTCAAAGAGCCGGGCCCCCTCGGCGTCGTAGAAGAATCGACAGGGGATGGAGCGAGGTGATCCGGAGAGCGTGGTCCGGATCTCTTCCCGGATCTCATTTTCCTCCCGGACCATGACCCGGACCCGGCCCTCCCTGGACGGCGAAGCGGGCCCGGTCACGACAGGTCCCGGGCCAGACGCAGACCGGTGAACTGCCAGCACGCCTCCGGGGGAAAGAAGTTCCGGTACCCGGCCCGGATATGGGACCGGGAGGTGGCGCAACTACCTCCTCGGAGCACGAACTGGTTGCACATGAATTTTCCGTTGTACTCGCCCACGGCCCCGGCAGCGGGTCGGTAGCCCGGGTAGGGTTCATACTGGCTCCGGGTCCACTCCCACACATCTCCGTACATCTGCCTCAGTCCAGACGAAGACCCATCCCCGGCCCCGACCGTCGGATGGAAACGCCCGCCGTCGGCCAGATTCCCCTCTACCGGAACCGTACGCGCCGCCACCTCCCATTCGAATTCACTGGGAAGGCGGGCTCCGGCCCAGCGGGCATAGGCATCGGCCTCGAAATAGCTCAGATGGACCACGGGCTCCGCCGGATCCACCGGCCTTGGACCAGCAAGGGTGAAGATGACCCACTGGTCGCCGGCACGCTCCCAGTAGAAGGGCTCGGTCCAATCCCGCTCCCGGGCCGTGGCCCAGCCGGCGGACAGCCACAATTCGGGGCGCCGATACCCTCCGTCTTCCATGAACCGGAGGAAGTCCCCACACGTCACCAGGCGATGGGCCAGGGCGAAGGGCTCCAGGAAGCGCCGGTGTCTGGGCTCTTCATTGTCGTAGACGAATCCGGACCCCTCCGGTGCCCCAACCCACTCGAGTCCCCCCGGGAATTCGATCCATCTGACCGGTCCGGGCTCGGGGGCCGAGGACATCGTCCCCGCCGATCCCTGCCGGTAGACCGGTCGGAGCGGGTTCACCGAAAAGACGTGCTTGATGTCGGTGAGAAGGAGCTCCTGGTGCTGCTGCTCGTGGTTCAGCCCCAACTCCACCAGGTACAGCAGATCGGGGGATGGGGATGTCCCGAGTCCATCCAGGAGCCGAAGCATGCCATCGTCCACATGCTTGCGGTACGCACCCACCTCGGCCACTCCCGGACGGGAGATGTAGCCGCGCTGAGCCCGACAGTGGCGCTCTCCCGCCTGCACGTAATAGGAGTTGAAGAGAAAGGGGTAGCGAGGATCCCGCAGCGTGTACCCGGGAAGGTTGGGCTCGAGCAGGAAGGTCTCCCAGAACCAACTGGTATGGGCCAGGTGCCACTTCGTCGGGCTCACGTCGTCCATGGATTGGACCACCTGATCCTCGGGGGCCAGTCCCTCCGCCAGGAATTCGGTGAAGCTCCTCACCCGTCGATACCGCTCGACCAGCGGCAGGGAAAGCGCGTCGGGCGGAGGCGGCGACCGATCCGCCGTCGTCGCCAGGGGCGACGGATCCACCGGAGTCGCAAGGAAGGAGGAGGCACCATCAGGAGGAACGTTCATGGGCTACTCTGAAAGTCTCTGAACGGGGGACCGGTGCCTGGCCGCTGCCCGGACCGTCGCGAGTGGTGGAAACACCCATATACCCCACAGGATCCCCAGTTGGCCCGGGGGACCCTCCCCCCTTGCAAGCCATCCCCGAAGCCACTAGTTTCTTTCCCAGGTGGTGAGATGCTTTGGACAAAACGCATAAGGAGTCGCGAACTGGACCTGGGTCGAACGTGATGCCCGGGTCTTTCGTTTATCCCGACACGATGTCCACTCACCTCCTCCGCCGATCATGGGGGCGGTTCTTCTCCATGGGTCATACAGGTGAATGAACGGTACGGCATGACCGGACCCGAGTTTCACCATCATCAAACGGAGTACGGTTCATGCGTACGGTTGGAACAGTCAAGTGGTTCAATGATGCGAAGGGTTTTGGTTTCATCAGCCCCGAAGATGGTTCGAAGGATTGCTTCGTCCATCATTCCGGAATCCTCGGTGACGGCTTCAAGAGCCTGAACGAGGGCGACCGGGTCGAGTTCGATCGGGTCGAAGGTCAGAAGGGTCCTGCGGCGGAGAACGTCCAGGTCGCTCGCTGACCTAAAGGTTAGGGGGACGAACCACGTCCACCACCTGCGGAAGCCCTGCCGGAAGCGATTCCGGCAGGGCTTCTGTCGTTAGAAGGCCCAGCCGATGGAAAGACGGATGGTGGGAAGAGCCCGCTGGGCCCCCACATCCTCAAGGAAGAAGAGCCGCTTCCCCCCACCTCCGACGGTGACGGCGAACCGTTCTCCGGACCCCACCAACCACTGCTGCTCCACCACGAAGCCGAGGCCGATGGCGGCGCCGGAGCGGCGACTGCGCTCGTCCTCGTCCTCGCTGTCCCGACCCGCTCGATTCATTCCCAATACCAGGCCGGCGGACATCCCGTCCAGCCCATGCCCTCCGAAGTAGTACCGGAACTTCCCATCCAGGGAGAGATAGTTCCGATCTCGCCAGTCGAAGTAGCTGAGGGACATCCCCCACGTGGTGTCGTCCCCCAGGCGCTGCTCATAGTCCATGGAAAAGAGGCCCAGGGCCCCCAGGGCCACCGGGTTGATGGAAAGCACCCGTTGATGGTCGGCCGGGCCGACCTGGGGAACATGAGGATCGTCTGGATCGTAGGCCTCCTCATGGGACACCGAGCCGGGGTGTTGGAGGCCGACCGTCGATCCTTCGGCAGCACCCGGCAGAAAGCCCAAGCCCAGGATCACGGCCCCGACGAGGGCCAGGACCAGAACCCTGTCCGGGTTCATGCCCATGGCCCCGGCGGTGGGACGGAGCACTCGGCTCATCAGGCTACGATCTTCGCGAAATCGAGACCGGTGACGATCCCCACGGCGTTGCCGCTCCGTGTGACGACGATCCGGCGCGCCTGCATGACCGATGCCTGTGCCGCCGCCCGGTAGACCGGTGTGCTCTCGTCGAGGACCAGGATCCCGGGGTTCATGCAGGCTTCCGTGGCCGTTTCCCGGGGCAGTTCCCGACTTTCCAACGCCTCGAGCTGCGTGAAGATACCCACGGGCCAGTCGCCGTCCACCACCACCAGGCCCGTCACCTTGGCCTTCCCCAGTCGTTCCGAGGCGAGGGAGATGGGCTCCGTGGCGCGAATGGTGAAGAGGGGCGAGGACATGTACTTGGCGAGAGGTGTGGAAAGCTGCTGCTCCCGGATCGCCCGCATGAGATCCCTGGTGGTGACAATCCCCACCGTCCGGTCGTCTTCCACCAGGAAGATGCGGTGGATCCGGTGCTTCACCATGAGCGCCGCCACCTTGGCCAGCGGTGTATCCGCCGGAACCGAGACGGGATCAGGGGTCATGAACTTGGAGATGGGCTTGGCCGGAAAGGCCAGGAGCTGGGCCTCAGGGCGGGAATTCGCCTCCCGCTTCCCCACCTTGAGCACATCAGTTCGGGAAATGACCCCAACCACCCGGTCTTCCTCGTCAACGACCGGAAGGGCCGAGACGCGAAACTGCTGCAATTGACGATGGGCATGGTCGATGAAGCTGCTCCCCCGAACCGTCTTGAGGGGGGACGACATGTATTCCCTGGCGGCGACCTGAAAGCTGGCCATTCCGTTCTCCTGTGGGGTGCTTGATTGGCGAAGGCCTGATTGATGTTTGATTGGCGTAGGCCCGAAGCGAAAAAAGATCCATCATTGTAACGTCCTGGGCAAGGAAGCAGACTGGACTCATGCCTGGATCCGGGTACCGATCCCCACCCAGGAAACGGGCTCCTGGATGGAGCAAGGCCAAAGGTTGTCAGCTCCCCCTGGCCCACCGAGCCGCCGCAGGAAGTGGCCCGTGAACCACCAGGACACGGCGAACGCCCCCAACAGGAGCGTCAGGTCAAGGGTGGCAAGTCCCCTCGGCGAGACGGGAAAACGGGCCGGACCGAAAACACCCCACCGGACCAGAGCGGCGGCCGGCATCCAGACAAGGACGCCTCCGGCCAGCGCCAGAACCAGGCGACCCAGCTCCACCGATCGGTCCTGCCTGACCAGGACCAGGGCACTGATGAGGGCCATGGGGAGGAAGCCCGCACTGGCCATCTCACGCATGCGGGCCGCCGCATCGGGCATCACAGCCTGCACCAGGACGACGAAGTAGAGCACAGCCAGGAACCAGAGGCCGGTTCCCAGCGCCACACCGTGCAGGATCTGTCGTCCAGTCATGGACCGCCTCGTACTCGTCTCAGCCTCGTCCACCACGGCTACCCACCGTCCGGATCGCCCAAGTCTCGCACCCGCCGGGGTTCGGGTCCAGGGAATCCACCGCGCAAGCGCCACCGGCTCCAGCCCGGGGGAGGCCACCGCACCGAACTTTTCCGCACCCCTGGCGCCTCCCGGGCCAGGGCCCTACATCGATGGAGACGTCCCTTCGGCACCGACCCAGGCTCCATGGATCATCATTCCCAAGACCCCGCCCGCTCCCACTCCCGTCTCACGGCAACGGGATCCTTCCTTCCGGAACGGAAGGTGACAAATCACGAGCTGTTCGAACTTCCTGGAATCCGGCGCGCATTCGATGTGGAACGCGCCCGGGCTTCCCTGAAGCAGGTGGCCGACCCCCACGGCCTCGCGCCGGAGGAGGTCTTCCACGCGTGGGCCGTGCAGGTCACCGGGATCCGTGCGCGCCGGATGGTGGGCCCGGAGGGTTCACCCACCACTGAAGAGATGTGCGCCGAGGCCGCCCGGCGGGCGCTGGACCGTGCCGGCATCGCGCCCGGGGAGGTCGATCTGATCCTGGTGGCGACGGTGACCCCTCGCGACAGTGTGCCCAATGCCGCCTGCACCGTGGGCAACCTCCTGGGCATCCCCCGGGTCGGGGGATTTACCCTGAACGGAGCCTGTACCGGCTTCATCCACGCCCTGACCGCCGCCCACGCCTTCCTCCGCTCCGGGGTCGCTCGATGCGTCCTGGTGGCCGCAGGGGATACCCTGTCCCGCATCACCAACTACCAGGACCCCACAACCGCCGTCCTCTTCGCCGACGGAGCAGCGGCAGCGGTGCTCACCTCCGACGCGGAGGCTGGAATCCTGGGGCCGCCCTTCCTTTCCGGAGAGTATGAGAGGGAGCACCTGTTCCAGATCGGACAGGGGTGGGAAGAACCGGGCCGGCCGCACCCGAAGCTCCGCATGGGAGGGGGACCCAGGGTCCTGCGGCGGGCCATCCTGGCCATGGAGGAAGCCGCTTCCCAGGCCCTGGACCGAGCCGGCGTCGGGTGGGAGTCGGTGGATCTGGTCATCCCCCACCAGGCCAATCTCCGCATCACCCGTGGGCTCGAAGCTCAGTTGAAGCTCCTGCGGGGTCGCGTGGTCCACACCATCGAGGAGTACGGCAACTGCTCGGCCGCCACGGTGGGAATCGCCCTGGACGAGAGCCTCCGGGGGGAGCGCCCGTGGAACGACGGCGAAGCCCGGTCGGGTCCCGCTCGGATCGTACTCACCGCCGTGGGCGGGGGCTACACCACAGCGGGGCTGGTCATGGATGTGGATGCCCATGGGTGAGCCTGCCACGCCCGCACCGGGCTCGCGACTGCCCCGAGTGGCCTTCCAGGGAGCGCCAGGCGCCTTCAGCGAAGAGGCGATCCTGAGCCATCACCGGACCATCCCGGTGGTCCCGCTCCCTTGCCGGGACTTCCGGGAGTTGGTTCTCACCGTGGCGGGGGGCGGCGCGGACCAGGGTATGATCCCCGTGGAGAACTCCCTCGCCGGCACCGTGGCCGCCGCCTACGACGCCCTCCTGGACACCCAGGTGGAGATCCGGGCCGAAGTGATCCTTCCCATTCGACATCACCTCATGGCGGTCACCTGGGCGAAGCTGGCGGGGATCCGGGAGGTTCACTCACACCCGGTGGCCCTGGCCCAGTGCACCCGCTTCTTCCGGGCTCATCCCGATCTTCGGGCGGTGGCGGCGTACGACACCGCCGGCGCGGCTCGCGAGGTGTCGGAGCGAAAGGATTCGAGCGTGGCGGCGGTCGCCCCCGAAGGAGCTGCCGGCCGCTACGGACTCACGATCCTGGCCCGGGACATTCAGGATCGAAGCGACAACCAGACGCGCTTCTACCTCATCACCCGGCCCGATGCGCCCCGCGGTCCAGGGTCCCCCGAGACATCCGCCGGACGGAAGACGGTCCTCATGGTGGAGATGCCTGACCAGGTCGGCTCCCTCCACTCTGCCCTAGGTCCCTTCGCCCGGGAAGGACTGACCCTCTCCAAGGTGGAATCCCGTCCCGCGCCCCGCCCCTGGACCTACCGGTTCATTCTCGAGGTGCGGGCGGGAATGGAGGACCCGGCCATGGGACGGGCCGTGGAGGAGCTCCGGGCCGACGCCACCTCTCTCCGACTCCTGGGAAGCTTCCCCGCCGCCGTCCCTTCCACCCTGGGTCGGGACTGATCGCCCCGGGGCGGGACTGGTCACCCCGAGGCGGGACATAGCCCTTCGTCAGCCGTCGTCCTCCACCATTCCAGCGTCGGCGAGAATCAGGAGAAGGGTGCGCTGGATGGCCAGGTGACCATCCTCGTTGAGCCACCACTCGTCCAGCGAGTGCGCTCCGGCGCCTACGCCTCCGCCTCCAATGGTGACCGACGGGATGCCGAGGGAGATGGGTACGTTGGCGTCGGTGGACGAGCGTCCCAACCGGGGTTGGGCGCCGAAGTGGGCCACGGTCGCCATGGCCCTCTGAACGAAGGGATCCTGGGGTGAGATCTCGCCGGAAGGACGGTCTCCCACCTGCTCCAGATCCAGGATCAGGGGCGGCCCCTCAAGGCGACGTTCGTTCTGCTCGGCCACAGCCTCCTCCATGGTGGCCAGGAAGCGGCGATCCAGCTCCAGGAGGGACTCCTGACTGAGCGAGCGCATGTCCACTTCCATCCACGACTCGAAGGGAACCGAGTTCACCGAGGTCCCGCCGCCGATGCGCCCCACGTTGTAGCTCGTGCGGGGGCCATCCGATACGAACTCGGCGGCAACCTCATCGAACCGCCGGATCGCACGACCCAGGGCGTGAGCCGGGTTTCCGATCCCGAATGCCCCCCAGGAATGTCCGCCCTCCCCGCGCACGGTAACCCGGTAGCGACGGGAGCCCAGCGCGGCGTTGGTCACGCCCTCCAGGCCACTCCCGTCGATGGAGATGAAGGCGTCGATCTCCGGTCCGCCCTCGCGGAAGAGATGCTTGACCCCCCGCAGGTCACCAAGCCCCTCCTCGCCCACCGTGCCCACGAACCAGACGTCGTCACGGGTCTGCAGCTCCACCTCATTCATGGCCCGGAGAAGGGTCAGGACCACCGCCAGCCCCCGGGAATCGTCACCGACCCCGGGCGCGTAGAGGGTGTCGCCACGGAACTGCACGGTTACATCGGTGCCCTCGGGAAATACCGTGTCCAGGTGGGCCGAGACCACCAGCACGCGACCTCCGCCGGTCCCCCGGCGAACCCCGATGATGTTGCCCACCTCATCCTGATAGGCCTCGTCCACTCCCACCTCCCGAAGCATCTCCAGGTAGGCGGCTCCACGTTCATCCTCCATGAAGGGAGGCGCCGGGATCTCGGTGATGGTGATGAGATTCTCCATGGTCCAGTCCTCCAGCTCCTCGATTCGCTGGAAGGCGGCTTCGACCCGGGGATCCTGGGCCAGTGCGGCGATCTCATCGGCGTACTGTTCATCGATCTCCACGGAAGCCTCTGCCGGATCGGGAGCGGTCTGACCTGCTGCGGCGGGAGAGTCTCCGGCGGCGTCGGGTCCCTCGCCGCAGGCCGAAGCCAGAAAGACGAGTGCTCCAGCGAGGAGGAAACGATGGGTACGGCCACTTCGGGTGAGGAGAGGAATCATGGGCCTGGATGCAGGGGAGGCCGGACACGACCGGCCGCCGTTGGCTGGGAGACGGAGTCAGTTGCACTGGAACGTCCAAATAGGTTGCGGGGTGCCTTCGTGTCAAACGCAGCCGTCGACCCTCCCGGAAGCTGGGAGGACGAGTCATGGATCGCCCCTCCAGCCCCCGACCAGGACCGACCATGCATTTCCGGATCTCCCACACGGCCCCTTTCCCGCTCGTCCTGCTCCTCCTCACCTTCCTCCTTCCGGCCTGTTCCGGGAGCCCGCCTGCATCCCTGGGACCCGTTGCCGGAGGCCTGGCCCCCTGCCCCGAGACTCCGAACTGCGTGCATACCGGGTTCCGGGAATCTGCCGACATCCCCGAATTCACCCTCGCCCCCCGCTGGACTGACGGCGCCACCCATGACCTTTTCCAGCGTGTGTCCCAGGCGGTCACATCCCTCCCCCGGACAGAGGTCGTGGACC
>PWZC01000145.1 GCA_003567615.1 Gemmatimonadota bacterium
AGGAGGAAGGCGTTGGAGGCGGCCAGCGCCACGATGAGCCCGAACTGGGCCGGATCCGCTCCCACCCCCAGTGCCACGTTGGCGGCCAGGGGTACAAGGAGGACAGTGGCGCCCACATTGGAGATGGTGAGGGTGAAGGCGGTGGCCAGGATCGCCACCACCATCTGCATCCCCCAGGGTGGGAGGTCGCCGGCGGCCGCAATGACTCCATTGGCGATCCAGGCCGCCGTCCCCGTCTCTTCCAGCGCCTGCCCCAGGGGGATGAGCGAAGCCAGGAGGAAGACTGTCTTCCAGGACACGGATCGGTAGGCCTCGTCCGCCGTCAGGACCCGGGAGAGGAGGAGGATGATGGCTCCGGCCATGAGGGCCAGGGAGAGCTGCAGGCTCGTGAAGATCACCAGCCCCAGGGAGAGGGTGAAGGCCCCCAGCGCCCACCCCTGCTTCGCTGTCCGGGGTGGTTTCTTGGGGAAGTCGGAGAGAGCCACGAAGGACCGGCCGTCCGCGAGCAGGGGGCCCAGCCGCTCCCAGGGCGCGAAGACGATGAGGACGTCGCCGGCCTCCAACTCCACCTTCCTCAGATTCTCGGTGATCACCTCGCCACCCCGGTACACCCCGAGCAGCGTCACGTCGAAGATCTCCCGGAGTCGAAGGTCGCGCACCTCTCGTCCGACGGCGTCTCCACCGGGCCGCACCACCACCTCCGCCAGCCCTGCGTGCTCCTCGTCCTTCAGAAGCGTGAAGGGGTCACCCTGCGCGGCCTGGAGTTGCTGGGACTCCACGAAGGCGGAGATGGTCTCGGGCGTGCCGACCAGACCCAGCACCGCCCCCGCCTCCACCACGTAGTCGCGGTAGGGGGCCACGGTGAGCCCCTGCGGACCCTTGGCGGCCACCACCAGGAGCCCCGTAAACTCCTCTTCAATGGCCTCGATCCGCCGCCCCCGAAGCGGGCTGGCTCCAGGGACCAGGAAGGGGCCGATGGGGCGATCCAGCCCATAGATGGCCGAAATCCCGGGAAGTCCTCCTCCGGCGTCACGCCCGGGGCTCACGGCCGGAAGCAGCCAGCGGCCCGCCACGGCGAACATGGCCAGCCCCGCTATGGTGATGGCCAGCCCGATGGGGGTGGGTGAGAAGAGACCGTACGGCTCGATCTCAATGTCCAGATTGCGGGCGGTGGAGGCCAGCAGGTCATTCAGCAGGATGAGGGGGCTGGACGCCACCAGGGTGAGGGTTCCGCCCAGGATGGCGGCGAACCCCATGGGCATGAGGAGCCGACTCACCGGAATTCCGGTCCGGTCCGCCATGC
This sequence comes from Gemmatimonadota bacterium, assembly GCA_003567615.1. Classification (GTDB taxonomy): domain Bacteria; phylum Gemmatimonadota; class Gemmatimonadetes; order Longimicrobiales; family Gaopeijiaceae; genus PWLA01. The sequence continues at coordinate 1,304 of PWZC01000145.1, forward strand.
GTTCCGTTACCGGCAGGAAGAGGGCCGCGGCCCCGATGTTCTGCATGAAGGCGCTGATGAGGGCCACCGCCGACGACACCAACGCCCCGATCCGACGCTCCGTCTCCCCCCCGATCCTGAGGAGGAAGGCCGCCACCGTCTGCATGACGCCGACCCGGTCCAGCCCCGCACCCAGGATCATGACGGCGATGATGGAAATGACGGCGTTGGAGGCGAATCCTGCGAACAGGTCACTGCCTTCCACAAGTCCGGTCAGTCCCACCACCACCATGATGAGAATGGCCGCCACATCGATCCGGACGATCTCACTGACGAAGAGGAAGATGGCGCCGGCCAGGATGACCAGCACGAGGATCATATCCGGGGTGAGTGCGCTCATGGCTGACAGGTTCGGCGGTGGGGGTTCGGCGACAGGGGAGCCCGCGTCCGGCGCGGCGGCGACCTTCGATGATACAGTGGTTCCCTCGTTCCGTGGAGGGTGGTGGTCGAGCGGGAGTGGACCTATCCTGGCAGCGGTCTTCCGGATCCCCCCTTCACCCCAGGCCCCAGCCCATGGCCCAACGCACCTTCGACGACGATGAGGTGGCCGAGATCCTGGACCGCGCCACTCGGAACCCCGGACCGTTCAAGGCTCGACCGGCGCTTCCCAAAAAGGGGACCCGGACTGAGGTATCCCTGGCCGAACTCCAATCCATCGGGGCCGCGGCCGGCATCCCGCCGGAGCGCATTGCCGCCGTAGCCAGGGAGCTGGTTGGCCAGCGACCGACAGGCTACCCGGAGCTGACCCTGAAGCTGCGGATACCCCGGGAACTCAACCATCGCATCCCGCTTTCCGGACCGGTGGCGGGAGAGGACTGGGACCGACTGGTCTCCGTCTTCCGGACCCAGTTCGGCGGCGACGGGTCGGTAGAGGGAAACCTCCGGAGCTGGAAGCTGGATGACGTATCGGCCTGCGTCGAGCCCGATCCCCTGGGGGAGGGGTGGCGGCTTCGCCTCACCGCCTGTCCCAAGGACGTCTGGGAACAATTCGGTGTATCGGCAGCCCTCATCCCGGTGGGCGCCCTGACGATGATGGCTGGGGCTCTTCTCGCCCTGGGTCCTTCCGTAACCATTCTGGGCTTCGCGGCGTTGGTTGCGGGGGTGGGGATGGCCGGGTGGGCGTGGCTCCAACTCCCCCACTGGGTCCGGAGGCGGAGCGCCCAGATGCAGGAGGTGGGGGATAGCGTGGGGCGATATTCTTCCGCCTCGCCCCCTCCCGAGTGATCCAGTAGCACCTTGGGATCGTTCAATCACTCGATTGGCTCGGCTTGCGGAACGATCCGTATCGGTCATAACCTGTAACACGACCTGCCTGACAAGAACGACGGAGAGTCGTCAGGTTTGAGTCGTATGCCCTGACCGATCGGTGGGATCCATGAGGTTTTTCCTTTTGGCATAACGCTTACGATCCTTCCGTATCCGTCATGGGTCCTGTCGACCGATTCCCGCCAGGAGGGCCAGATGACGCAATTTCTGTTGAAGCCACTCCCGCTGCTCCTGCTCCTGGTCCTGCCGGGCCACCTGAAAGCAGAGGCTCCACCGGATGAAGAACCGGCAGTCCAACGCTCCGGGACCATCACCGGAACCGTGCGAGACCGGGCCAACCAACGCCCTCTAGCAGGAGCTCAGGTCTCCATTCCCCAGTTGAATCTCGGCTCCCTGTCCGACTCGAACGGCGCGTTCAGCCTCTCCGGCGTCCCGGCCGGAACCCATGAGCTCCAGGTCCAATTCATCGGATATCGTTCCGTTTCCCAGGAGGTGACGGTGACCTCTGGGGAGACCACGGAGATCAGCATTTCTCTGAGTTCCCAGGCCATCGACCTGGACGAGGTACTGGTGACTGCGTCGCCGGCGGGTGAACGTCGTCGTCGGGCCACTGGAACCGGCATCGCCAGTATCGACATCGAAACGCGTCTGCGGGATGCGCCCATCACCCGTCTCCAGGATGCGCTCCAGGGACGAGAGGCCGGGGTCACGAGCCTCGCTGCCAGCGGTACGGTGGGTGCGGCCGGACCGGTGATTCTGCGGGGGGTCACATCGCTCACCCAGGACAATCAGCCGCTGATCTACCTGGACGGGGTGCGGTTGGATCGTGGAAACACCAACATGGTGGGGACCGGGGGGCAGGCCGTCAGCCGACTCAACGACATCAATCCGCAGGACATTGCGCGGGTGGAGGTCATCAAGGGATCGGCAGCCACGGCCATGTACGGAAGTGAGGCATCAAGCGGCGTGATCCAGATCTTCACTCGGAGCGGTCGCCCCGGTGAGACCACCTATTCCGTAGGGTCCAGGATCGGCATCAGCCGTCTCGCCGCCCCCCTGCTCCGGATGCATCCGGATCCCCAGTTCCCGGATCCCAATGACCTGCTCAGTACGGGTCTCCACCAGGAATACAACGCCTCCATCCGCGGGGGTGTCGATCAGTTGGGGTACTTCGCGTCCATTAGCCATACGGATACCGAGGGGTCCTTCCCCAACAACACCTTCGAGCGTACCTCGCTGCGGCTGAACCTGGAGGTTCGACCCGCAGACCGACTCACCATGAACCTGAATACCGGGTTCTCCATGACGGAGAACCAGTTACCGCCGAACGACAACTGGATTGGAGGTGTGCTGACGAATATCTACGCCGGTAACCCGGCGACCCGGGGTACCGAGTCCGATCCGTGGGGTGGGGCATTCCTTCCGGTCCCCCTGGTGCTCCAGCGGGAAATCATCGACGACGCCAAGCGGTTCACGTCGGGACTGTCGGTACGGCACCAAGCCGCGCCGTGGTTCAGTCAGAGGGCCACGGTTGGAATGGAATACATCGATCAGAAGGGCACCACTCTCCTGCCCTACTATGTGGCTCCGGGACAGGCGGACCGCCCGGGGACCCGCTCGGTGAACACACGCCAGAACCTTCAGCTGAATCTGGACTACGGTGCCGTGCTGAATCGTGCATGGAGTTCCGCGCTGATTTCGGAGTTGAGCACCGGCGGGCAGCTCTTTGTCCGGCGCGATCAACGAGTCTTCGCCACGGGAACTGACTTTGCCAGTCCCGGGCTTCGGTCCCTGGGAGGGACTGCCCTCGCGTCGGTGAATGAATCGGAGCTGAACTACACGACGGGCGGCGTCTTTGTGCAGCATCAACTCGCTTTCGATGACCGGCTCTTCTTCACGGTGGGCCTTCGCATGGATGGCTCGTCGGCCTTCGGGGAGGATTTCGGGTGGCAGGCCTTCCCCAAGGCGGATGTATCCTACGTGATCTCGGATGAAGATTTCTTTGACGTGAACTGGATCTCAAGCCTCCGTCTCCGAGGAGGGTTCGGGACTGCGGGAACACAGCCCGGGGCGTTCGACGCAGTCCGGACCTTCGGGAATGTCGTGGGCTTCAATGGGCGACCGGGAATCCGGGCGGCGACCTTCGGGAATCCCGATCTGGCCCCGGAAGTCAGTCGGGAGTTTGAAGCCGGGTTCGAGGCATCGCTCTTCGATGATCGGATTGGCGTGGACTTTACCGCCTACCACCAGCGGACCTCCGACCTGCTCCTGAACCAGCGCCTCCCTCCCTCGCTTGGGCTGCTGGCAACCCAGTTGACCAACGTTGGTGAGGTGGAAAATGTGGGCTTCGAGTTCAACGCCCAGATGAACCTCATGCGCCGGGGTGACTTCTCCTGGGATGCCCGAGCCGGATATGGGTACAACCGGAATGAGGTCCTGGATCTCGGTGAGACGCCTCTCATATCCCTGGACCGATTCGGGAGCAGGATCCAGCCGGGCTACCCCGTTTCCGGAAAGTGGGAGCGGGTCATCGTGGGGTATGACGCCGACGACATGCCCATTGCTTCGGACACCGCCGTGTACTTCGGGCCGAGCATCCCGCCCCATACCGGGAATCTGGGGATGGATTTCAGCTACCGGAATCTGGTGATTCAGGCCAATGGTCAGTTTGCCCTCGGTCATGTGATCAACAATCACATTCGTTCCTATATGGGTCAGCAGAGGACCGGCGAGGAGTATTTCAACGTCCTCATTGCCAACGGCAACGAGCCGAACCACCCAGCGGTGCAACGCTTCGTCGCGGAACAGCGGATCTACGGGACCAACATCGAGGATGCAGACTTCTTCAAGCTCCGGGAACTCTCGGTGGGATACACTCTGCCTCAAGCTCTGGCTTCGAGGATCGGCGCTTCGGACATGCGGGTGACGGCAGCTGGGCAGAATCTCCTGACCCTGACCAGCTACTCGGGTACGGACCCGGAAATGTCCTCCACCTTCGGGGACGGGAATAATCTGTCCATCGGTGCGGATTTCTTCAGCGTTCCGCCATCGCGTCAGTTCATGGCCGGCTTCACCATCACCTTCTGACGGAGGGATCACCATGAAAGAGATCACCATGAAGACGATGAACGAAGCCATCCCTGCAGCGGCGTCGATGCCGGGGTCGACGAGCCCCTCGCCGCGCCGAACCACGGGAATCCCTCGACGCCCGACCGCGTTCGCGGGGCTCACTTCGGGAACCCTCCTCCTAGTGACCCTGATCACTGCGTGTGACTTTGACGCAACGGACCCCACCTCCATTACGGAGGATAGCTTGGGTACCGACGCGTCCATGACGGCTCTGATGGTTGGAGCCATCTTCAATTACGATTTTTCCTACAATCGAAACATCATGTTCACCGGAGTGATCTCCGATGAACTTGTAGCGTCCGGAAGCTGGGATCCCTGGCACCAGGCGGACAAGAATGGGATTCTCGATCTCCTGGCCTCTGAATCGGATCACATCAACATCCCGTGGCGGATGTGGCGGGACCTGCAGCGGGCACGGGTCTCGGCCGTGGAGACCCTGAATCTCATGGAGGGTGTGGTATCGGACTTCGGATCCGACGAGCGGGTTGCCATGATGCAACTCTACGCCGGAATGACCCACGCCGACTTCGGCGAACTCTTCTGCGAAGTGGCGTTCGATGGGAGTGCGGCTCTTCCGAGAACCGACGCGTTCGATCGAGCGGAGAGCTTTCTGGAGCAGGCCAGGAGCACTGCGCAGTCCGCTCAGGTGGATTCCATCGGGGCCATGGCAGATCTGGTTCTTGCCCGAATCGCCCTGGATCGGGGTAACTCCGATGAGGCGCTCGCCCGGGCCGCAGCGGTGCCGGATGGGCTTATGTGGGAGGCCAACTTCAGAGACGCCGCCGGAGAGCGGGCGCAATTCTGGTTCAACAACCACGATCGGGGGGAATCGTCGGTTCACCCCGACTTCCGTGGGTCCGATGACCCCAGAACGCCGACCCGGGATCAGGGCCGGGTGGGGCCGGACACCGAGACACCGGTGTGGGCTCAGATGAAGTATCCCACCTACAACGACAACATGATCATCGGCTCCTGGCGGGAAGCTCGACTCATTGAGGCAGAGGTCCACCTCGATCGGGGCGACGTGGCCAACGCCATGGAACTGGTGAATCGGGTCCGGGCGGACTGGGAGCTGGATCCACTTCCCACGGATATTCCCCTGGCCGATGCCGTTCCCCTCTTTCAAGAGGAGAAGCGCTACAGCACCTGGCTCGAAGCACGGCGAATGATCGACATGCGACGCTGGGGGCTCTTTCCGGATGGATGGGGAGCCACATGTGTGCCCATCTCCCGGGAAGAGCGCCTCTCCAACCCGAATCTCCCGAACATCTGAGGCCAACGCCATCGGTGGTGCCGGATCCCCCAAAATCCAGGAGATAGAAAGTATGCCCAGGAGCCGGAAGCTGAAGAGCGGTGGTCGCCCCGGCTGGATCCTTTCGTTGGCGGGATTGACCCTTCTGACATTTCCGGCGGGAGGGGAATTCCTGGGCCTTGCGGCGGCGCAGATCGCTCCTCCGGAACAGCAGGTTCGCACCGAGCGATTACCCGACCAGGAGCCGGTGACCACACAGCACCAGATCCTGGTAGACGGAGAGACGCTCTCGTACTCGGCCACCACCGGGTATCTCCCGCTCCATGACGGCGATGGAACCCATCTGGCCAATATCCACTTCACCTATTACAGGAAAGACGGGGAGGACGACCCCGCCCGGCGGCCCATCACCTTCATGTTCAATGGCGGTCCCGGAGCGGCGTCGGTCTGGCTTCACCTGGGGCTGGGCCCTCGCCGGGTGGTGATGCGGGACCCGGGCGCCACCACTCGCTTCCAGGAAGATGACCCACATCCGCCGCCCTTCACCCTGGTGGACAACGAGTACACCTGGCTCGACGAGACCGACCTGGTCTTCGTGGATCCGGTGAATACCGGGTACAGCCGGCCGGCCGTGGGGCAGGATCCGGCCCGGTTTCTGGGCTATACCCAGGACATCGAATATCTATCGGAATGGGTACGCCTCTTCGTCACGCAATACGAGCGATGGGCCTCGCCGAAGTTCCTGGCGGGTGAGAGTTATGGAACCACCAGGGTGTCGGGAATGGCCAACTATCTCCAGACCCGGGGGATGCATCTGAACGGGGTCATCCTGGTGTCGGCAGTACTGAACTTTCAGACCATTCGCCCTCAGGTTGGTAACGATCTTCCCGCTATTCTCTTCCTCCCGAGCTTCGCCGCCACCGCGTGGTACCATGGCCGGCTCAACCCGGATCTGCAGGACCTTGAGCTGACGGAATTCCTGGAACGGGTAGAGGCGTTCGCCCTGAACCAGTACACCCGTGCCCTGATGCACGGCGATATGCTCCCGGCTGCAGAGATCCGAGCTGTGGCCGAGGAGGTGGCCCGGTTCACAGGGCTCTCCGTCGACTTCGTAGAGCAGGCCAATCTCCGGCTCACGACCCAGTCGGTAACCAAGGAGCTCCGTCGGGATGACCGGCGCACTTTGGGCCGCCTCGACAGCCGGTTCGTGGGGATCGACCGGAGTTCGGAAGGGCAGGGGTACGAGTGGGACCCTTCCTACGATGGAGCCATCATGGGGCCCTTCACCGGGACGGTGAACGACTACTTCCGTCGGGAGCTCGGACTCGAGAACACCCTGCCGTACTGGATCCGGGGGTTCGCCAGTCCCTGGGACTACTCCAATGTGGAGAACCGGTTTTTGAATGTGGCCGAGGACCTTCGTCGGGCCATGTCCATGAATCCTTATCTCCACGTGCTGGTGCAGAGCGGATACTACGATCTCGCCACGCCCTACTTCGCCATGGACTACACGGTCGCCACCATGCAACTGGATGAATCGGTCCGCTCGAATATTCGTACCGAGTACTACGAGTCGGGTCACATGATGTACATCCACATGCCCGACCTGATCAAGATGAAGGACGACGCCGTCCGGTTCTACCGGGACGCCCTGGGGGTCCGCTGATGGCGTCGGCTACGGCCCGGCTGCCGACGTCACGGTGACCGGGGGCGTGGGCGTGGCACGGGCCTCGGACCATCGGACACGGAGCATCGGAGTCCTTCGTTCTGGAATGTGCCCTCCACCCGCTCATACGAGACGACCTCCCGTTCCAACCGGGAATGCTGGAATCGGTGGTACCGGGCCCTAGTCGCCGGGATACACCGCGTTCCCATGTGGCGCCAAGGTCCTGACAGTGGGTCCCTCTCGGGCTGGCCCAGCCCGGCTCGACGCCCTAGTGTGGGGCCGTCCACCGTCCCCCAGTCGACCAACCCACCGGATCATGGTCCTACGTTCCCTTCCTCTTGCCCTCGCCGCCTTCCTCGCGGTGACCGGCCCGGCCGTTGCCCAGCAGTCCCCCGCTGACTTCCATGGCCGG
>PWZC01000018.1 GCA_003567615.1 Gemmatimonadota bacterium
AAGCCAGGGAGAGAGTTTCATGGATCGGACGTGGAAGGTTCCAATGTTGGCCGTGGCCCTCTCGCTGGCCATGGCGGCGTGCGGCGGTGAGGCCGAGTCCGCCCACGACCTGGACAGCGAGTTCATCACCTCCGAACTCGAGTTGTCGGAGCGGGAGACGGACGGGGAAGCGGGTGACGTCGCCGCGGCCCCCCCACCCGCCGCACCGGCTCCGACCCGGAGTCCCGCAACCGGCGGGACCGCGGCCCCCCCGCCCCCGGCGGCGGAGCGTGCGCCGGACCCTCGACCGGAGCCGGCGCCTGAGCCGGAGCCGGCACCTGAGCCGGCGACTGTGGCCATCCCCACCGGATCCCTCGTCACGGCGGCGCTGACGGCCACCATCTCCACCCGGACCCATGAGGCCGGCGATACCTTCACTGCCCGGGTCGCCGACGACCTCCGCAGTGACGACGGCCAGGTGCTGATCCCCGCCGGCGCCATCCTGGAAGGACGGGTGCTGGAGGCTCGGGAGTCCGCCGGCTCCGACGACGAGGCCCTCCTCGTTCTCGGGGTGGAGCGGTTGGACATGAACGGCTGGGTCTACCCGCTCCGGGCCACCATCATCCAGGCCGAGATGGTGACGGAGGCCCAGGACTCGGGAACCCGGACCGCCGCCAAGGTGGCCACTGGCGCCGCTGCCGGCGCCGTGGTGGGTCAGATTCTCGGCCGCAATACCCGCTCGACCATCACGGGAGCGGCTGCCGGCGCCGCCGCCGGCGCCGGCGTGGCCATCACCACACGCGATGGCCACGCCCGCATGGATGAGGGCGCACGGCTCACCATCCAGTTCGATGAGGCGGTTCCGCTGGTAGCGTCGGGTCGCTGAGACCCCTTCCGGGCGAGCGCATCCGGCCGTGTCAGCGCGTCTGGCCGGGTGAGCGCATCCCGGTCAGCGCGCCAGCGCCGTCCCGCCGAGGCGGGGGTCCGAGTACACCGAATACGTGCCGTCGGGGAGGACCAGGATGGCCTGTACATCCCCGGAGACCCCGCCCCGTTCGCGGAGAATGTGTCCCATGGCTTCAAGCCCGCCCACCGTCTCCGCCGCCAGCCCTCCTGCCTCCCAGTAGAGGAGGTCCGGGAGGTGCTGGTGGTGGAGACGGGGTGCATTGACGGCCTGACTCACGCTCATCCCGAAATCCACCACCCCCACCAGCGTCTGGAAGACGGTGGTGATGATGGTGGAGCCGCCGGGGGTGCCGGTGACGAAGAGCAGACGCCCGTCGGGATCTGCCACCACCGTGGGTGTCATGGCCGAGAGCATGCGCTTCTCCGGCTCGATGGCGTTCTGCTCACCCTGTACCAGTCCGAACTGGTTCGGGAATCCCGGTTTCGCGGCAAAATCGTCCATCTCGTTGTTCAGGAGGAAGCCGGCTCCCTCCACCGTCACCCGATTCCCGTAGCCCGAGTTGATGGTGGTGGTGACCGCCACTGCATTCCCCCACTCGTCCACCACCGAATAGTGTGTGGTCTCGGTGGGTTCACGGATCTCGAGTCCCGGGGCGATCTCCTCCGACGGCGTGGCCCGGGTCGGGTCGATCTCCGCCCCCCTCCGCCGGGCGTAGGAGGGTGAGAGGAGCGAGTCCATGGGGACCGGCACGAAGTCGATGTCGGCCAGGAGCTGATTGCGGTCGGCGTACGCTCGCTTCCAGGCTTCCACCATGAGGTGGATCATCTCGGGCGAGTGCCACCCCAGCGCCGCCAGATCATGCTCTTCCAGCATGTGGGCCATGAGCGCCATGGTCACCCCTCCCGACGAGGAGGGCGGCATGGAGGTCACGGTGTGGTTCCGATAGGTGAAGTTGACGGGCTCCCGCCAGACGGCGTCGTAGCGGGCCAGATCTTCGTGGGTGATGATCCCCCCGCCCCGCTCCATCTCGGCGACCAGGAGATCTGCCGTCTCGCCTCCGTAGAAGCCATCGGGCCCCTGATCCCGGATCCGCGCCAGGGTGCGGGCCAACTCGGGCTGACGGAAGGTCTCGCCCACCTCGGGCGGCCGGTCGTCCGGCAGGAAGGTGCGCCGGGTGGTCTCGAAGGTCCGGAGCCGCTCCGCCGCCCCCCGGATGGAGCGGGCAAAGCGCTCCTGCACCTCGAAGCCCTCCGCCAATTCCACCGCCGGCTGCACCAACTCGTCCCAGGGAAGGGTGCCGTAACGTTCGTGGGCTCGCCACATTCCCATGACGGTTCCGGGCACCCCCGCCGCCAGGTGCCCCACCAGGGACGCGTCGGTGAGCTCCCCGTCCTCGTCCAGATACATGTCCCGGTGCGCGGCCAGGGGGGCCTTCTCCCGATAGTCCAGCGCAGAGGTCTCGCCGCCGGTCAGGCGGGTCACCATGAAGCCTCCCCCGCCGATGTTGCCGGCGGAGGGATTCACCACGGCGAGGGCGAAGGAGACGGCAATGGCCGCATCCATGGCCGTGCCGCCCCGCTCCAGGACCTCGAGCCCCACCCGGGTCGCGTACTCGTCGGTGGTGCTCACCGCCCCACGCCGTCCCAGCACCGGTGCCTCCCGAGCGCCGAAGCGCCACTCGGCGGGGAAGTCCACCTCGGCGTGGGCCACCTGGGCGGCGGCGTCAAGGCGGAGGCGCTCCTCCTCCATGTCCGGGCCGCACCCGGCGAAGAGGAGAAGGAAGGGAAGAAGGAGGACCGGGCCCGGGAGCAGGGCCGGTCGCCGGGACGGGATCGGGAGGCGGCAAGCTGTTGGTGTCATCATGGGGCCAGAATAGGTGCCGCGGCTCCCCCCGTCCACCGGGAGCCATCCACCTCGCCACCCTTGTCACGGTGCCCGGGCGGGGCCAAGCTGAAGGCGACGGCTCCCCCGCACCGGGGATCTTCGAAGCCTCGGCCCTTTTGCGCCCCAACCCCACGCCGCCTCCCATGCTGGATTCCCGCCTCACCGAGCAGCGTAACCCCCGGTCCGCCGCCATGGACCGGCTCGATGCCGCGGGGCTCGTGGCCCTCATCAATGGCGAGGACCGGACCGTGGCCGAGGCCGTGGGCCGGGAGTCGGAGAACATCACCCGGGCGGTGGAAGTTCTGGTGGAGACGTTCCGGGCCGGGGGCCGCCTGTTCTATGTGGGTGCCGGGACCTCCGGCCGCCTGGGCGTCCTGGACGCGGCGGAGATGCCGCCCACCTACGGCACCGACCCGGAGCTGGTGCAGGGCATCATCGCCGGAGGGTACGAGGCGCTGGTCCGGGCGCAGGAAGGAGCCGAGGATCACCCTGAGGACGGAGCACGCGACATGGAGACCCGCGGCGTCCGCTCCGGCGATTTCGTTCTGGGGATTGCCACCTCCGGGACCACCCCCTACGTCCACGGCGCCCTGGCCCGGGCCCGGGCGCTGGGTGCCCGCACCGGGTTTCTCCTCTGCACGCCGCCCCCGGCCGAACTCCTGGCCACCCACGACGTGGTCATCGCTCCCCTGGTGGGCCCCGAGGTGGTGACCGGGTCTACCCGGATGAAGGCCGGAACGGCAACGAAGATGGTCCTGAACACCCTCACCACCGCCGCCATGGTCCTCACCGGAAAGGTGTGGGGCAACCTCATGGTGGACCTTCAGGTCACCTGTCGGAAGCTGGAGGATCGGGGACGCCGCATCCTCCAGGCGACGGTGGGGGTGGACCCGGGCGACGCGGCCCGTCTTCTGGAGGAGGCAGACGGCCAGGTTCGCACCGCCATCGCCATGCATCGGCTGGGCGTGGATGCCCCGGAGGCCCGCCGTCGCCTGGAAGAGGCCGGCGGTCGAGTGGCGGCCCTCCTTCCCCCCGACGGAGCCCCCTGATGGAGTTCAATCCAATTCTCCCCCCCGGCGCCGCCCCCCGCCCCGTGGAGGGCCGGGTCCGGACTCCCGACGGGTCTGCCGCCTCCGATTCCATGGCCCCGGTGCGGGAGGGCACCCTTCCGCCCGGCCGCACCCGCATCGTGGCGGGAGTCATGTCCGGGACCTCCCTTGACGGGGTTGATGTGGCCGTGGTGCGGGTGACGGGGATCCGTCCCGACGAGCTCAAGGTGAAGGTGTTGGCCTTCGGGTCTTACCTCCATCCGGACCGGCTCCGGGAGCGGATGCGCCAGGGGATCCAGGGCGGGAGCACCCGGGAATTGGCCCTCCTCCACCGGGAGCTGGGGCGGAGCTTCGCCCGGGCCCTGAAGCAGCTCATGGAGAAGGCCGAAATCGCCCCGGGCACCGTGGCGGTGGTGGGCTCCCACGGTCAGACCTTCTGGCACGAGCCTCCCGCGGCGACCCTGCAGCTCGGATGCGGCCACACCCTCGCCGAGTCCACGGGGATCCCGGTGGTGACGGACTTCCGGAGCCGTGACCTGGCGGCGGGGGGACAGGGCGCACCCCTGGTGCCCTGGCCCGACTGGGTCCTCTTCCGGCGGCCCGGCCGGGGCCGGGCGCTCCAGAACCTGGGGGGCATGGGGAATGTCACCTTCCTCCCTCCCAACGGGGGACCCGAATCGGTGATGGCCTTCGACACGGGCCCGGGGGTGGCGCTCCTGGATGGAGCCGCCCGCCGGGCCAGTGACGGGCGGGACCCCTGGGACGTGGACGGGCGCCGGGCGGCGGCGGGGCGGGTCCAGGACGACGTCCTGGGCCGGCTCCTGGAGGATCCCTTCTTCCGCATGCCCCCGCCCCGGACCACCGGGCGGGAGCACTTCGGCGACGCCTACCTGGACGCGCTGGTGGAGCGGGTTCGCCCCCAGGAGGAGGGGGAGGACGGGTGGAACGACCTCCTGGCCACCCTTACCGCCCTCACCGCCGAGAGCGTGGCACGTTCGTACCGCGACTTCCTCCCCACCGGCGCCATGGACGAGGTGGTCCTCACCGGAGGTGGTGCCCGGAACCCGGCCCTGGTGCGGCGGCTCCAGACCACCCTGGCGCCCATCCCCGTCCGGACCGGGATGACGGCCCTCTCCGACGGCGGCGCCCCGGTGCATCCGGACGCCCGGGAGGCCGTGGCCTTCGCCCTCCTGGCATGGGCTCACCTCCAGGGGGTTCCGGCAAACCTCCCGCAGGTGACCGGAGCGGACGGCCCCCGGGTACTGGGGAGCCTCATCCCCGGTGGGGCGCCGGTGGTGCTGAAGCCCAGCCGCCGGGGAATCCTCCTGGAGGAACGGGCGTGACGGAGCGCTCCCCCCTCCGCTGGGGAGCGGTGGCGGTGGGCGTCCTGCTTCTCCAGGCGCTGGTGCTTGCGGCGGTGGCCTTTCCCGCCCCCCACAACGGAGGCGACCACACGGCCTACCTGGCTCTGGCCCACTCCCTCCTCGAAGGCACCGGGTACACCGAACTCTGGGATCCGGAGCGTCCTCTCCACACCAAGTATCCGCCCGGCTACCCTCTGGTCCTGGCCCTCCTGATGGCGCTGGGCGCAACCACCTGGGGTGCCTTCAAGACCTCGTCGGCGGTGGCCATGGCGTTGGCGACGCTGGTGGTCTACGCATGGTCGGCCCGGCGGGTGGGGGCCATAGGGGCGGGAGCGGTGGCCATCCTTCTAGTTCTGGCATCGGGGTGGCAGGACGCCAGTCGATGGATCCTCTCCGAGCCCTGGTTCCTCCTCTGGACCTTCGTGGCGTTCTGGGGGGCGGAGCACGCTCTGGGCGACGGCGGGTTCCGCCCGGGTCGGGACCGGGATGGAGTGCCTCGGAAGGGCGTGGCCGGAGGCTCGCTCGCTCCGGGTTGGCTCGTGGTGGGCGGGGCAGGCGCCCTCATGGCCTTTGGTGTCCGCACCGCCGGGCTCCCACTGGTCCTGGCCTTCGCCCTGGCCCTCCTGGCCGCTCGGCGCTTCCGCACCGCCGGTGTGTTCGGCGGGGCGGCGGCGGTGGTGTTGGGGAGCTGGTTCCTGCTGGGGCGCCAGGGAGGTGAAGGCGCCTACCAGAACGAATTCTGGCTCGTGAACCCGTACGACCCCGAGCTCGGGCCGGTGGGGGTGGCGGGGCTCCTGGGGCGGGTCTGGACCAATGTGGAGATCTACGTCGGGCGGGTCCTGCCGAGCGAGTGGTGGGGCGGGACAGGTGCGTCGGGGTGGGCGCTCTGGGGTCTGGGCGGGCTGATGGTGTTGCTGGCGGTGTGGGGGTGGGCGTCCCGGGCCCGTCGGGCTCCCGGCGTACCCGAGTTCTTCGCCCCCCTCTATGGCGCCACCATCCTCCTCTGGCCCGAGGTATGGTCGGGCGAGCGGTTCCTCCTTCCCCTCCTCCCCCTGGTTCTCCTCTACGCCGGAGGCGTATTGGGTGGTCTGGTCCGGGAGTTCGGGCGGGCCGGCGGGGGGGATGGGGACCGGGTGGCCCGGGGGCGGCCGGTGATCCTGGCCGTGGCGGCGACCGTGCTGGCGGCGCCGGCGGTGGGCGAGACCCTGCAGTCCACGGAGGTGGCCGCCGCCTGTCGGAACGCGGTGGAGCGGAGCGGCGACGCCTTCATCTGCCATGGCGGCGGATTCGTGGAGTTCCGGGATGCGGCAGCGTGGATGGGGGCGAATCTCCCGGCAGACGCGGGGGCGCTGAGCCGGAAGCCGCGGATCCTCTACGCCCTGGGCGGCCCGCCGGGGCGGACCTTTCCCTTCACCCGGAACCCGGACCACTTCCTGGCCGAGGCCGATGCCCTGGGCGCACGCTACCTTCTCTTCGACTGGGTGGACGGCGTGGCCTTCCGTTTCCTCCCCGAGATCCTGTCGGCCCGGCCCGAGGCCTTCTGCTTCGTGGCCGGGTGGGGGGCCGATCCGCCGGAGCCGGGGACCGACCTGCTGGGGATCCTTCCGCCGGAGGCGCGGGTGGAAGGAGAACGCGACGTCATCAGGCGTTGCCCGGACGGCTGGATGCGGGAGCCCCCCATACAGGTGGAGCCGGAGGGGCTGCGGGTGCCCCTCCGGGTTCCAACTGCCAGAGAAGGGTAGCGGGTGGCTACCGGCTCGGGGCCGGTGGGTCCATGGGTGCGGCGGTGGCGCGTCAGTCCTCCGGCCCCTCTCCGTAGAGGATCCCCAGCGCGAGCCCGTAGGCCAGGTAGGACACGAAGGGGTCGTCTTCGGCGTCGCCCACCTCGAGGAGCGACCCCACGATGGGGAGCTTGGCCGCCGGAGAGAGGGACTGGAGTCGGGCCAGGGTGCCACCCCATGGGGCCGTGAGGTACTCGATGAGGCCCAGGGCGGCCCCGCGCACCGGGGCGGGGCCCGGGAGGAAGGGTTCCAGGACCGCGGCATAGACCACGCCCCGGCCGGCTCCCGCCAGGATCTCGTCGGTGAACTCGATCTCCGGATCGTCGGCCAGGAATCGCCGGATCAGGAAGACGAGACCGGCGGCGCCGGCTCCGGCCGCCGCTCCCCGGACCATGCGGCCCATGGAGGGACGGCGGGAGCGCGTCACCCGCTCCACCGCCGAACTCCCGGCCGAGGCCAGGGCCTGGACGAGGCCCGTGGTGAGCCCGTCACCGAAGTCGATGTCGCGAAGGGGGGCGAGAGCAGAGTCCTTCTTCCGGCTCCCGGACTTTCCGGAGCGGGTGCTGGAACGGGCCATGGTGGGGCTCCTGGGGCGCCGGCGCCGGAGCGTCGGACAGGGGTGGAACATACAACGAATCACGGGAAAACCGATGGTCGACCGTATATGGACATTGTGTAGACTTGTCGCCGGAGACAAGTCCGAACCGGTGGGGCGGCGTTTGCTCCTGCCCGTGGGGAGGCGCTTCCTCGTCCTCGGGGTCCTCATGGCGTTGGTTCCCGTTCCCACGGCCCTGATCCCCGAGCTGGAACTGCCAGGCAGCGAGCCTTCGGCACGGGGGCCGGCAGGCCCGGGGGGCCTCCAAGGCCAGGCCCCCGATCCGTCGGACCGCTACCGGAGCTTCGACACCCCGCACTTCCGGGTCGTCTTCGCCCCGGGCCTGGAGGATGTGGCCCGCCGGTCGGCCATGTGGGCGGAGCGGGGTCACGCCACCATGACGGAGTCCTTCTTTCCACCACCTCGGGAGCGGATCGAGATCCTGGTAGTGGATCACATGGACCTCTCCAACGGGTTCGCCATGGTCGTTCCGGCCCCCCGGATCGTCCTCTGGGCCCGCCCTCCGGTGGACGGGACCGCCCTCTCGTACTACGACGACTGGATCGGCCTGGTCACCCTTCACGAATTGGCCCACATCTTCCACCTGGAGCAGACGGGGCGTCCCGGGCGGGTGACCCGGACCCTTTTCGGCCGGGCCCCTCTCCTCTGGCCCTCCTTTCCGGGCCACCTCCTTCCCACCTGGGGCGTGGAAGGGTTCGCCACCCAGCTCGAGTCCGAGCTGACCGGGGCGGGGCGGGTGCACGGCACCGGGCACCGGGCGCTGGTGCGGGCCCAGGCGCTGGAGGGGGAGGTGGAGGGGCTGGGCCAGGCCATGGGGAGCTCTCCGGTCTGGCCCGGCGGGACCCGGCCCTACGTCCTTGGTTCCCTCTTCTTCCACTGGCTCGATGAACGGCACGGCCCCGACGCGGTCCGGGACTTCCTTCAGGCATGGGCGGAGCAGTGGATCCCCTTCCGCCTGAACGCGGCGTCGCGCAAGGCGGTGGGGCACGACCTGGATGAGCTCTGGGAAGAATGGCGTCAGGAGTTCACCGACCGCCTCCCTCCCCACGAGGAACCGGGCGAACGGCTGACGCGGGGGGGACGGACGGCCGCGCACCCGACCCCCCTCGCCGACGGCGGTATCGCCTACATCCGAGGAGACGGCCGGACCGATCCTCGTCTGGTGGTGCGGGCACTCGATGGCTCAGAGTCGAGCCTCTCCCGGTGGAACGGCGGCATCGGGACCGTCTCCGCAGCGCCCGACGGGTCGCTGGTGGCGACCCAGCTCGAGTATGTGGATCGGTGGCGGGTCCGTTCGGACCTCTACCGGGTGGAACGCTCGGGGCGAGTCTCCCGCCTGACCCACGGGCTCCGCATCGCCCACGCCCATGTGGATCCGGTGTCGGGCCGCATTGTGGCGGTACAGGAGGGCGAGGGCGTGAACCGACTCCTCCTCCTGGCCCCGGACGGCTCGGTGGAGCGGGTGCTCCGGGAGG
>PWZC01000004.1 GCA_003567615.1 Gemmatimonadota bacterium
CAGGTCCGACGCCTCGAGGCCCTGGCAGCCCGGGCCGAGGCCATCATCGTCGAGACGGACTTCACCTTCCTCTTCGACACCGACCGGAAGCTCTTCTCCATCGGGTGGAACCAGAACCTGTTCAGCCTCGATCATTCCTACTACGACCTGCTGGCCTCGGAGGCACGGCTGGCCGGGTTCGTCGCCATCGCGCTGGACGACGCACCGGTGGAGCACTGGTTCCGCCTGGGGCGCATCCTGACCCGCACCGGCGGGGGCCGTGGGGCGTTGGTTTCGTGGAGCGGAAGTGCCTTCGAGTATCTCATGCCCTCCCTGGTCATGCGCTCGTACCGCGGCACCCTGCTCTACCGGGGCGAGGAGGCGGCGGTGCAGCGGCAGATCTCCTATGGCAAGGAGCGAGGGGTGCCCTGGGGGATGAGCGAGAGCGCCTACAACCTCCGGGACCGGGAGTTCACCTACCAGTACCGGGCTTTCGGGGTGCCGGATCTGGCCCTGAAGCGGGGCATGGGACGGGACCTGGTCATTGCCCCGTACGCATCGCTCCTGGCCCTGGCGGTGGATCCCGGCGCCTCCATGGACAACCTGTCCCACCTGGAGGAGTTGGACGCACTGGGTCCCTATGGCTTCCGCGACGCCCTGGACTTCACCCGGCCGGAAGGGGCCGGGCGCCACGCCCTGGTGCGGACCTACATGGCGCATCACATCGGCATGGGCATGGTGGCACTGGCCAATGCCCTGACCAGTGGAATCTGGCGCCAACGCTTCCACTCTGACCCCAGGGTCAAGGCCGCCGAACTCCTTCTCCAGGAGCGGCTCCCACGGGCCCAGGCATTCCAGGAGACCCAACAGGCCCAGCCCGAAGATGCCCTGCCGGAGCCCGATCTGGCCCAACCGGTGGTGCGCACCTTCACCGACCCCGACACCCTCCGTCCCCACGTGGCGCTTCTGGGGCGGGGACCGTTCACAGCCATGGTCACCCACGGCGGGGGAGGCTACACCCGCCACGGCGCCATTGCCGTGACCCGGTGGCGGACCGATGGCACCACCGACTCTTCCGGGCAGTTCTGCTACGTGCGGAACGTGGATCGGGACCGGGTCTGGTCGGTGGCCCACCAGCCCGTCTGCGCGCCGGCGGATCGGTACGAAGCGCTCCTGGCCACGGACCGGGTGAGTTTCCACCGCACGGACGGGGAGATGGAAACCCGGACGGAGATCGTGGTGGTCCCGGAGGACCGGGCCAAGGTCCGGAACGTCACGGTGACCAACCGCGGACAGGACCCCGCCGAGGTCGAACTCACGAGCTACGGTGAGATCGTCCTCAACCGCCGCGATGCCGACCAGGCGCACCGGACCTTCTCCAACCTCTTCGTCACCACCGAATGGCACCCCTGGTGCACCGCCCTCACCGCCGTGCGGCGACCCCGTTCGAAGGGAGAGGCTCCCCTTCGGATGGTCCACGTGGTGAGTGCGGGATCCGGTCCCATCGGCCCGGTGAGTTGGGAGACCGACCGGGCCCGCTTCCTGGGACGGGGCAGGACGGCCCGCAATCCCGTCGCCATGGACGCCCCGGGCCCCCTCTCCGGCACGGTGGGGGCCGTGCTCGATCCGGTCTTCGCCCTCCGGACCCGAGTCCGCCTGGAGCCGGGCGAGGCCCGCTCCCTGGCCTTTACCACCCTGGTGGCCGGTACCCGGGAAGAGACCTTCGAGCTGGCCGACCGTTACCACGATCAGCACGCGCCTCAGAGGGCGCTGGACCTGGCGTGGATCACCCAGCAGGCCGAACTGCGCGAGCTGGGACTCACGCCCGGGGACTCCGCCGCGTTCCAGGAGCTGGCGGGCCTCCTCCTCTACCCGCTCCACGGAGGCGGACGTCTCCGCCCTTCTCCCGGAACGCGGGCGGGTGGGGCCGGGCCTCAACCCCTCCTATGGGCTCAGGGGATTTCCGGGGACCACCCCATCCTCCTGACGACCATCGACTCCATGGAGGGGCTTCCGACGCTGCGCCGCCTGCTCTCGGCC
Organism: Gemmatimonadota bacterium; assembly: GCA_003567615.1. Lineage (GTDB taxonomy): Bacteria > Gemmatimonadota > Gemmatimonadetes > Longimicrobiales > Gaopeijiaceae > PWLA01. The sequence continues at coordinate 2,020 of PWZC01000004.1, forward strand.
CACCACTATCTGAGGCGGCGCGGACTCAGCGTGGACCTGGTGGTCCTGAACAGGCAACCGTCGTCGTATCTCCAGGAGCTTCAGGAACGGATCGTCGAGGCCCGACACACGCTGGGCACCGCCGCGGATACGGATGGAGCCGGAGCGATCTTCCCCCTGAGGAAGGACCAGATAAGCCGGGAACAGCTGCTCATGCTGGAGGCCACGGCCGCGGTGAACATTCACTCCGATGGACGGGCGCTGCCGCAGCTCCTGAAGGAGGCGGAGGAGCGTAAGGCGGAAGGCAGGGAGGAGGGGGTACGGGGGGGAAGTCCGGCCGAGATCCATCCGCCGTCCCGGGAGATCCAGGCGGATCAGGCGTCCCTCTGGGCCCAGCTCGGGGAGACCTCACCGACCCACCCCCATCCGGGCTCCGGTGACGGCCTTCTCCTCTACAACGGTACCGGCGGGTTCACACCGGAGGGCGACTACCTGATCCAGGTCTCGGACGAGGCCCTTCCCCCGGCCCCCTGGTCCAATGTGGTGGCCAACCGTCGCGGCGGGTTCCTGGTCACCGAGCGTGGCGGCGGGTTCACCTGGGCTGAGAGCAGCTTCTTCCATCGGCTCTCTCCGTGGCGAAATGACCCCGTGAGTGATGAGCCCGGCGAGGCCATCTATCTCCGGGACGACCGGACCGGGGAGCTCTGGGGTGCCCCCCCGGCACCCGTCGGATCCCAGGATCCCTACACGACGGTCCACTCTCCGGCGGCCACCGAGTTCTGTCACGACCGGGGGGATATCTCGACCCGTCTGGTGATGGGCATGGCCGGGGAGGACCCGGTGAAGGTGTCGCTGCTCCGGATCCGGAATCAGGGGAGCCGACCCCGACGGCTCTCCATGACCGCCTATGTGGAGTGGACCCTGGGCGTATCCAGGCAGGTGACCCAGAATCGCCTTCATGTGGAGTATGACACCGACACGTGTGCCGTGCTGGCCCGCAATCCCTTCGATCCCGACTTCGGTGGAAGGGTGGCCTTCCTGGCCCTGGGGACCAGACCCAAGGACCACACGCTGAACCGGACGGACTTCCTGGGTCGCAACGGTACCCTGGAGGCACCGGCCTGGCTGGTCCGACCCGAGTCCCGGGCCGGGCATCGGGCCGGTGAGCGGGAGCGACCGAAGGGGGGAGAGACGGGGTGGGAGGCGCTTCGTGCCATGCCCGATCCGTGCGCCGCCCTGGAGCGGGCGGTGGAGCTGGCACCGGGTGAGGAGACGGAACTGGTCATCCTCCTGGGATCGGGGCGGGACAGGGCCGAAGCCCTCATGCTCCTGGAGCGCTACCGGACCGCTGCCGCGGCGCGCGCTGCCCTGGAAGCGAATCGGGCCGATTGGGCCCGACGTTCGGCGGTGGTGGAGGTGCGAACGCCGGAGCCCTCCTTCGACGTCATGATGAACCGCTGGCTCCTGCACCAGACCCTGTCCTGCCGACTCTGGGCCCGGTCCGCCCTCTATCAGAGCGGGGGGGCCTACGGGTTTCGCGATCAGCTCCAGGACGCCATGGCGCTGGTCCACGCCGAGCCCGCCCTGGTGCGGGAACACCTGGTGCGGGCCGCCGGCCGCCAGTTCGTGGAGGGGGATGTCCAGCACTGGTGGCACCCGGAGACCGGCAGGGGGGTGCGCACACGCTTCTCGGACGACCTGGTATGGCTTCCGTTCACCGTGGACCATTATCTGCGGGTCACCGGCGACGACTCCGTCCTGGACGAGGAGATTCCCTTCCTGGAGATGGCACTCCTGGGTCCCGACGAACACGAGGTCTACGGCCAACCCTCCGTGAGCTCCGAATCGGGTACGCTCTACGAGCACTGCCTCCGTGCCCTCGAGCGCGCATGCACCACCGGGGCCCATGGCCTTCCCCTCATGGGGATCGGGGACTGGAACGACGGGATGAATCGGGTGGGTGTGGAGGGACGGGGCGAGAGTGTCTGGCTGGCGTGGTTCCTCAGCGCTACCCTCCGGGACTTTGCCCATCACGCCCGGTCCCGGGGCGACACCGAGACGGCGGATGCCCTCCTGGCCCAGTCCAGGGGGTATGCCGAAGCCGCCAATGAGCACGGATGGGACGGGGACTGGTATCGCCGGGCCTACTTCGACGACGGGACCCCCCTGGGGTCTGCCACCAACGACGAGTGCCGTATCGATTCCATTGCCCAGAGCTGGAGTGTGCTCTCCGGCGCCGGAGAGCCGGACAAGGCGGCCCGGGCCATGGAGTCCCTGGAGGCTCACCTGGTGGATGGGGAGCTGGGACTCATCCGGCTCCTCACACCCCCCTTCGACGACGGCCCCCTGGACCCGGGCTACATCAAGGGGTATCTGCCCGGCGTTCGGGAAAATGGGGCGCAGTACACCCATGCCGCCCTCTGGGCGGTGCAGGCGGTGGCGGAGCAAGGGAGGGGCGACCGGGCATTCGCGCTCTTCCAGATGATCAATCCCCTGCACCACGCGGAAACGCCCGAGGGGGTGACCCGATACCGGGTGGAGCCCTACGTGGTCGCGGCCGACGTCTACACCTCGCCCGACCACCCGGGGCGGGGGGGCTGGACCTGGTACACCGGCTCCGCAAGCTGGATGTACCGGGTGGGTCTGGAGTCGCTCCTGGGTTTCCATCGGAGGGGAAGGCTCCTCTTCCTGGAACCCTCCGTGCCCATGGATTGGGAGGCGTTCTCCGTGGACTACCGTTACGGGAACACCCTCTACCGGATCCGGGTGGAGGAGCCGGGGCGGATCCGGGAAGAGGGCGCCGAGGTGACCATGGAGGGGGGCGGCGGCCTGAAGATCGCCCAGGTGCCTGCCGGAGCAATCCCACTGGTGGACGACGGGATCCCCCGGGACGTGGTGGTGAGGCCGCGGGCGGAGGCTCGGGAGCGGACGGAGCCGCCAGGGTCCGGGTCCGGGGAGCACGTGCCCGGGTCAGGGGGGCACGTGCCTGGGTCAGGGGACCACGTGCCCGGGTCACGAAAAGAGAGGTAGGATGTTGTCCCTGATGAAGTCGAGTCGATCCACCTCGGCAATGTGGGTAATGAACTCTTCTTGCATCTTGTACACGATGACGAAGATCCAGATGTACCATCTGTACTTCCGGTACACGGCGTAGGCCTTCACCTCCTCCGAGCCCTTGAAGAAGAAGATGGCGGAGTAGATCAGGAAGAGGGGCTCGAGGAAATTCGGGAAGAAGAAGAAGTACGTCGTATCCCCGGTGACGAAGAAGAGGGCCTGCCCCACGGTCCTCAGCGCGAAGAAGGCGTACATCCACTTCCGCAGTCCCCACTGGAACCGCCAGGCGGCCAGGACCATTCCCAGATACGCCAGCCAATCGAAGAACTTGTCCGTCAGCTGGTACGTTTCCTCCCCCAGCCCGAGCCACTGCAGGATGTCTCCATCGATGACATCCAAGATAAAGTTGCTCCAGCCCGCCACGAACGGGAAGAACATGGTGAGGCCGGCAAGGACGACCCGCAGGATCCATATGACGCCAATGGCGAGTTCAGACAACTGAACCTCAGGGTTTGCGCGATCAGTTGGGGTCCGCCACTACCGTACCGAGAATGCCCCCCGGGAGCAATCCCGGGAAATGGTCCGGAACTGAGCCGACGACGCTACCGGGTCAGGTACCTGCGACAGCAGGCCCCGAGGGTTTTGGCGAAATCCGGCGATGCTTCCCCAGGACGAAGGCTACTCCAGCCAGGAGAGCGAAGGCAGGGCGGGTGATGAATCGGGGAACGCCGGGGAGATCGTGCTCATCGATCACCTGGTGCGCGGCCCAGGCCATCTCAAGGAGTGGGATGTCCTTCCACCGTCCCCCGTTCTCATTGGCCAGCCTGGACATCTCCGTCATGAACCACTGGAAGTTCAGGGCCGGCTCGAGTGTGATCCGAATGATCAGGGGGTTGTCCGGATCGGGGTTGCAGAAGCTGTGGACCTGCCCGGCCGGGACCACCAACGTCTCACCGGCCCGGATCCGGCGCTCTTCCTTCCCGACCTTGGCCAGCATTTCGCCTGAGGTCACCCGGAAGGTCTCCACCTGCCGCGCATGGATGTGCGGGTCCGGTCCCGGGGTGCCGGGAGACCCGACGAACTCGAACTCCACACTGGGGGCTGTGGGGTCGGGTTCACTGAAGAAGGTGAAGCGCTCGCCCTGGGGCTGGACCTCGAAGGTGATCACGGGTGCTCCTCCGAGCAAAGGGTTGGCGTTGGGACCTTGAAGTGACGCAAGGTCCACTGCATCCATCGGAGTACGTCCGTTCGTCGCAGCGCGGAAGCGCAGACGGGCAGGAGCTTATCTCTGCGGGAGGATCGACGGCAAGAATACTCGCCTCACCACACGGTGGTACCGGAACATGGATCCAGCCCGAGAGAGGCACCGGAACCGCCGGGCCCACTCCCCTCAGGAGAAGGGCTCGGGGCCCGCCTCCTTGAGAGCCTGATCCAGAAGCCGGCGCCCTTTCTCCATGCCTTTCCTGAACCGGTCCCATTCCGAACCCTCCTCCTCGGAGAGCCCCTCGAACAGGGCTTGGGCCTGCTCGAACTGTTCTCGAAGGGCTTTCACCGTCTCGGTGAGCTCGGCCCTGCGTTGGGCTTCAGCCCGGTCCACCGTCTTCTGGAGTTCTTCAAGCCCCATCTGCCACTTCTTCAACTGCTCATGGATGTCCGCCTGCGTAACCGAATCGGAATCGCTCATGACGCCTCCGTTTCCTGGAACTCGGAGCGTCCGGAACATGGACGCCCGATGTGTGGAAAACCACAGTCACGTCAACGTGCCGCCACAGCCCGCACGGTGAGCCCTCCGTGGCGGGTGGTCATGCGTACCTCAAGGGGGAGGCCGGTGGCATGGTCCAGGACAGGATCGGCGGACAGGTAGAGGAGCCGCCACCCCACCATCCTCCCCCCCGGCTGGACGCTCCGGCCCAGCGCCGCATATAGGGGTCGGAGGGACTTCCTCGCACCCAGGCGGGTGCCGAAGGGCGGGTTCGTCACGATCCACCCGGAATCGTCCGGATGGGGTGCCTTGGAGAGGGGTGCCGTGGCGAGGTGCACCTCTTCCGGCACCCCCGCCCGCTTCGCGTTGGCCCGGGCCGCCTCGATCACGCGGGCGTCGCGATCCGAACCGAAAACCGCGAACCGTTCCGGGTCCAGGGGGCGGATCCCGGCCCGGGCCCTCGCCACCTCCATCTCCCACACGTCCGGCGGAAGATCAGGCCAGTGGAGGCAGGCGAAGTCCCTGGGGACAAAGCCCACCGACGCCATCCCCGCGGGGATCCGGCGAGCCAGAAGCACCGCCTCGATGGGGATGGTGCCGGAGCCGCAGAAGGGATCCACCAAGGAAGGCCGGCTCCACCCCCCGTCGGGCTCCAAGGGGCCCTGGAGGAGGAGGCCGGCAGCCAGCGTCTCCCGCATGGGTGCCGTCCCCACATGCTGTCGATACCCACGCTGGTGAAGGTGGGCGCCCGAGGTGTCCAGGCGCACGGTGACCTGATCCCGGTGCACCCGGACCACCACCAGGATCGGGGTGCCCGGTGCATCCGCTCTGTCCCCGGGCCCTGCCACCCCCGGGAACTCCTCCGCCTCCCCCGGATCACGGGTCCGCGGTTCGGCCTCCTCCCCGACCCCCGCCACGTCGGGAAGCTCTCCGGCCTCCCGGAGTCGGGCCTCGATGGCGCCCTCGTGGTACAGGCGGGAGCGGGAGGCCGACACCCGGAAGACGATGCGGCGTCCGTCGCCTCCGGCCGCCGCCCGGATCCGTTCCCAGTCCACAGCCACCCGCCCCTTCCGCACCAGCTCGCCCAGCGCCCTCGCCCGGAAGCTTCCCACCTCCACCAGCACCCGCGAGGCCACCCTCAGGTGGAGGTTGGCCCGGAGGAGCTGCTCCCATCCCCCATTCCACATCACTCCCCCTGCCATCGGGGTCTGATGGGGTGCCGGGATCCCCAGCGCGGCCAGTTCCCGGGTCAGGGTGGGTTCGAGGCCCGGGGGGCACTGGGCCAGGAGGCGGAAGGGACCAGATGGGTCGGAAGCGGTCATGAGGGTGCGGTAGAAGGGGAGGAAGCCAATGGACCTGTGGGGTCTGGGTGCGGGTGTCCGTCGAGTTCACCCGGCAGCCTTGACGCCACCCAATATGGGTCGCCACCCAATATGGCACGAAACCGAGGGGATCCCAGGCGTCCGTCCATCTGGCTCGGCAAAAACAGAATCGGGATTCTAATTTGGCGGATCCTCACCGTTCTTCGTGGCGGCAGAGCATGCCTGGGCAGCGGGGGCACCAGGGAGGTTGGTAGGACACGATGGGCATCCGCTCCTCGGCTCCTACTCTCGCGGCACCTGACCACGAAAACCGCCCCTCAGGGTTTGTTCCTGGATGCTGTTGGGAGGGCAGGCACACTCTCGGCAAGGCAGACACACTCTCGGCAAGGCAGGCCCGCTCGGCGAGGCAGGCCCGCTCGGCAGTTCCGCTTCGGGGTCACCTGGCGCCAACACTATCCACGAACAAAAAGCCATGGCCCCACACCGATGAGGATGGGTTCTGCAGATGAGGAGGAAGGGCGCCAAAATTAGAATCCAGATTCTAATTTTGGCGATGCAGGAGTGGAACGTGGGTGCACCGGAAGATGAGGAGCCCGGGAGGTGGCCAGCCTCGTCATTCTGACACAAGTACCAGACTTGAATAGATTTCCGACGTCAAGAGGAACCAGAGG
>PWZC01000308.1 GCA_003567615.1 Gemmatimonadota bacterium
GTGAGGTAGTAGACCATGGTGTCGGTGATCCCGGTCCAGATGAGCCACGTCACGATGGCGGCAACACCGACCAGGCCGGCAAAGAACCTTCTGTCCCTGTTCATGGAAGACTCCAAAGGGGATCGAGCGGGGGGGTGTCAAGCTACGGTGACAACTTACGGGTTCAGCTAGGGCGATTCAATGATTTTCGGGTTCAGCCCGGAAGCTACGGGCCGCCTTTACCGCCCGATTCCAGCCTACCCGGAGCCTTTCGCGTTGATCCACCCCGGACTGGGGATTGAACCCCCGGGCCTCTCCCTGTGCCTGGAGGAAGTCCTGTGGGCTCTTCCACAACCCGACCTGGAGGCCGGCGAGTCCCGCCGCCCCCAGCGCCGTGGTCTCCACCAACGCCGGTCGTCGGACGGGGACACCAAGGAGGTCGGCCTGGAACTGCATGAGCCAGTCGTTGCCGGCGGCGCCGCCATCGACGCGAAGTTCCTCGGCTCGAACCCCCGAGTCCGCCTCCTGGGCCCGGAGGACGTCTTCGGTCCCGTAGGCCATGGCCTCCAGGGCGGCACGGACCAGGTGAGCATCCCGTGTCCCCCGGGTGAGGCCAAAGATGGCTCCCCGGACGTCGGGATCCCAGTGGGGAGCCCCCAGCCCCACGAAGGCCGGCACGAAGTAGACGCCGTCATTGCCATCCAGCGACCGGGCCATGGCCTCGGAGTCGGGCGCCGACTCGAGGAGCCCCAATCCGTCCCGCAGCCACTGGATGGCGGCACCGGCGATGAAGATGGAGCCCTCCAGGGCGAAGGCGGGCTGCCCGCGCTCGTCACACGCCACGGTGGTGAGAAGCCCGTGCTCCGACCGCACCGCCTCGTCTCCGGTGTGAAGCAGGAGGAAGGCGCCGGTGCCGTAGGTATTCTTGGCGGCACCGGCCGCCCAGCATCCCTGGCCGTAGAGGGCCGCCTGCTGGTCACCCGCCACCCCGGCGATGGGCGCTTCAACCCCCAGATAGTGGCCGCGGGACATCCCGAAATCACCGGAACTGGGACGCACCTCAGGGAGAATCGCCGAGGGGACCTCCAGGATCTCGGCCAGTTCGCGCCCCCACCCGCCCCCCTCCAGGTCGTAGAGGAGGGTCCGGGAGGCGTTGGTGGGGTCGGTGGCGTGCACCTCTCCCCGGGTCAGTACGTGGATGAGCCAGGAATCGATGGTGCCGCAGGCGAGCTCGCCCGCCTCGGCCCGACGCCTCAAATCCGGCCGCTCCCGGAAGAGCCAGGTGAGCTTGGTCCCCGAGAAGTACGGATCCAGGAGGAGCCCCGTGCGCCGCCGCACCTCCTCCTCCCTTCCGGCCTCCCTCAGGCTCCGACACAGCTCCGCCGTTCGGCGATCCTGCCAGACGATGGCGCGATGGACCGGCCGACCGGTCTCCCGATCCCAGAGCACCACCGTCTCACGCTGGTTCGTGATTCCGATGGCGTCGACGCGGTGGGGCTCCCTGTTTCGCGCCGCCTCCAGGGCGGCCCGGGCGACCCGGATGGTCACGTCACGGATCTCTTCCGCATCGTGTTCGACCCACCCGGGGCGCGGGAAGTACTGGGTGAACTCGGAGTAGGCGCGGCCCAGGATCCGGCCGTCCTGGGCGATGACGAGAGCGGTTGTGCCAGTGGTACCCTGATCCAGAGCGAGAATGGCGAGTGTGGAAGGCATGGCGGAGCGGGTTCGGGAAGACCAAGTCCGGACCTTCCCAGGGTAACAGCGTCTCAGCCGCCGGGCACGAAAGGTGGAAACCGGTACGGGGCGCCCACTTCGCCCAGGAGCCGGATCAGAAGCGAGATGGGAAGACCCACCACACCGGAGTAATCCCCCTCGATCTCGTCCACCAGCACAGAGCCCAGCCCCTGAATCCCGTAGGCGCCGGCCTTGTCCATGGGCTCGCCGGTGGCCGCATAGGCGGCGGCGGTGGCCGCGTCGAAGGGCCGGAACCGGACCCGGGTCGTCCGGATGCCGGATACGGTGCGGACGTCGCCGCCCGGCGAGACGGTGGCCAGGGCCAGGCCCGAATACACGTGGTGGTCCCGGCCCGACAGCAGGAGGAGCATGGCGCGGGCGTCGTCCGGGTCCGTGGGCTTCCCCAGGATCTCGCCATCCACCGCCACCACCGTGTCCCCCCCCACCACCGGCACGCCCTCCGTCAGCGCCAGTACCGCCTCGGCCTTGGCGCGGGCCAGCCGCTCCGTGAGGGCCGCGGGGGACTCCCCGGGGCGAGGGGTTTCGTCGATGTGGGCCGGACGGATCTGGTGGGATAGTCCCAGACGGCGGAGTATCTCGGAACGCCGCGGCGACGCCGATGCCAGGATCAGGTGGGGTCGACCACCTCCAGCGGGGGCAGCCGTCACGCCCCCTCTCCCTGGCTCGGGCCCCGCTCCAGGATGAGGGTCACCGGACCGTCATTCAGCAGCCGAACCTCCATCATGGCCCCGAACTCCCCCGTCTCCACCGGCGCCCCACTCTCCTGACGCAGGAGTTCGACAAAGCGTTCATAGAGGGGAATGGCCACCTCCGGCCGGGCTGCCCCGATGAAGGAGGGACGACGCCCCTTTCTGGTGTCTCCGTAGAGCGTGAACTGGCTGGCCACCAGGATCTCCCCACCCACCGAGCCCAGGGAGGCGTTCATCTTCCCCTCGGCGTCGTTGAAGATGCGGAGTCCAGGGATCTTCCGGGCCATCCATTGGAGGTCTTCTTCCGTATCCCCTTCGGTGAATCCAACCAGGAGGAGGAGCCCCTGGCCGATGGCTCCGGAGACTGCCCCGTCGATGGTGATGGAGGCCTCGGACACGCGCTGCAGGACCACTCTCATCTTGGCGTCACCGGATCGATGGGGGGCGAAGGAGGATAGGGCGGCGGGCAGCCCATCCGGCCACGGGGGGACGGGCGGCTCACTCCACCGTCACCGACTTCGCCAGGTTCCTGGGTTGATCCACATCGCACCCACGGAGGACGGCGATGTGGTAGGCCAGGAGTTGGAGCGGGATCGAAGTGAGGATGGGGAGAAGGACCGGGTGGGTCTCCGGGACCCGGATGAAGTGGTCCACCTTCCCCTTCAACTCCTCCACGCTGTCGTTCACCACGGCGATCACCTGCCCCCGGCGGGCCTTCACCTCCTCGATGTTGGAAACGACCTTGTGGTAGACTCCGTCATGGGGGGCCAGGAAGACCACCGGCATCTCCTCGTCGATGAGGGCGATGGGTCCGTGCTTCATCTCCGCCGCCGGGTACCCTTCGGCGTGGATGTAGCTCACCTCCTTCAGCTTCAGGGCTCCCTCCAGAGCGGCGGGAAACTGGTAGCCCCGGCCCAGGTACAGGAAGTTCCTCGAATCCCGGTAGAGCTCGGCCAGCTCCCGGATCTCATCGTTGAGCTTGAGGATCTCGGCCACCTTATCGGGCAACTCCTGGAAGGCCTTCACGAGCCGGCGTCCTTCCAGGATGGAGAAGTCGCGACGACGCCCCAGGTACAGGCTGAAGAGCGCCAGGGCCGCCACCTGGCTCGTGAAGGCCTTGGTGGACGCCACTCCGATCTCGGGCCCGGCGTGGAGGTGGACACCGAAGTCGGTCTCCCGCGCGATGGAGCTCCCCACCACGTTCACGATGCCCATGACCGTGGCGCCTCGGCGCTTGGCCTCCCTCAGGGCGGCCAGCGTGTCCGCCGTCTCTCCGGACTGACTCACCACGATGACCAGGGTCCGGCCGTCTACCACAGGGTTCTTGTACCTGAATTCGGAGGCGTATTCGACCTTGGTGGGGATCCGGGTGATCTCTTCCAGCATGTACTCCCCGATGAGGGCCGAATGCCAGGAGGTACCGCAGGCCGTGATGATGATCCGGTCCACGGACAGCAGGTCATGATCCGCCAGGGTGATCCCGCCGAGACGAGCGGCCCCCTCCTCCTCCAGCAGTCGTCCGCGCGTCACGTCGCGCAGGGTCTGGGGCTGCTCGAAGATCTCCTTGAGCATGAAGTGCTGGAAGCCACCCTTCTCGATGGCGGCCAGATCCCAGGTCACCTCATGGACCTGGCGATGCACCGGTCCCTGCCGGAGGTGGAAGGTGCGGTAGCCGTCGGGGGTCAGGACGGCATAATCCCCCTCGTCCAGGTACACCACCTCCCGGGTGTGGGCCACCACCGCCGCAGCGTCGGAGCCCACCAGGAGTTCACCATTTCCACCAATCCCCAGGAGAAGTGGGGATCCCTGCCGAGCCGCCACGATCTTGTTGGGATCGCGGCTGCTCACTACAGCGATTCCGTAGGCTCCGATGACCTGCTCCAGCGCGGCCACCACCGCATCCTCCAGACCGCCGCCCGCGGGCCACAGGCGCTCGATGAGGTGGACCACGACTTCGGTGTCCGTGTCGCTTCGGAACTCAACACCCTCCGCCTCCAGCTTCTGGCGCAGGACCCCGGCGTTCTCGATGATCCCGTTGTGAACCAGGGCAATGGATCCGTCGGCCGAGAGGTGGGGGTGGGCATTCCCCTCGGTCGGGGGGCCGTGGGTCGCCCAGCGCGTGTGCCCGATCCCACAGTTTCCCGGCAGTCCCTCGCGCCCCAGCGCGGCCTCCAGGGCGTCAAGCTTTCCCGCCCGCCGGACGGTGTGGAGTTTCCCGTCAGCTCCCAGGACGGTGGCCCCGGCGGAGTCGTACCCCCGATATTCGAGACGCCGGAGGCCTTCCAACAGGACGACGGAGGCCTGCTTCGGGCCGATGTAACCGACGATTCCGCACATGTGCGCGTCTACCTTGCATTGGGTGTGATTCGGGCGGCTGGAATTCGGGAACGCAGAAGCGGCCCCGGCGTCACCTTCCGCCGGCCGCCGTCATGACATCCCGCCCTCGCGCCACCAGGTCTGTCGCCGCTTCCGCGGTGGACGCCTCGGCGATGAACCGGACCACCGGCTCCGTACCGGACGGCCGCACGTGGAGCCATTCACGGCGCCGGGGCCAGGCCAGACGTACCCCGTCGGTGCGATCCACCTCCACCTCGCCACTGGAGGTATCGACGTCTGGGGCCAGTTCGGTCAGTAGCGCCGCGTATCCGTCGGCGAGACGCTCCCGTGGGAAGCCCGCCTTCTCCTTCACGATGGTGTACCGGGGCCAACGGTCCACCGCCTCGGCGAGGGTACGACCCGACTCCATGAGGTGCTGCAGGATCAGGGCCACACCCAGAGGGGCGTCGCGGGTGAAGTGGAGGCGAGGCAGGATGATCCCCCCGTTCCCCTCTCCCCCCACCACGGCCTTCTCGGCCTGCATCCTTCGGGCCACATTCACCTCTCCCACCGGCGCCCGGAGGCATGGGACGCCGGCGGCTCGCGCCACATCCTCCACCACCTGACTGGTGGAGAGATTCGTCACCACCGGTCCACGGGCCCACTCCCGGCCCAGGACCACTTCGGCACAGAGAGCCAGGGTGAGGTCCTCCCCCACCGCCTCGCCGGCTCCGTTCACCAGGGAGAGGCGATCCACATCCGGATCCACCGCGAAGCCCAGTTCGGCTCCGGACGTCCGCACCAGCTCGCCCAGACCGGCCAGATTCCGGGCCGTGGGCTCAGGATCGCGGGGGAAGCGGCCGTCGGCCTCCAGTCCCATCCCGCTCACCCGACACCCCAGCTCGGCCAGAAGGCGGGGCACCATTCGGCCGCCGGCGCCGTGAACGCAGTCCAGCGCCACATGGAAGGAGCGGCGACGAAGGGCCTCCACATCCACGAAGGGGAGTTCCAGGATGGCCTGGACGTGACGGTCCACCGCAGTGGAATCGATGGAGGTGGAGCCCAGTCGATCCCAGGGAGCCCGTGGCAGTTCCTCCTGGGCCAGGTATTCCTGGAATCGCGCCATCCGGTCCCCGTCCAGGAAGAGGCCGTCGCCTCCTGCGAACTTGAGGGCATTCCACTCGGCAGGATTGTGGCTGGCTGTCACACCCAGCGCGCCTGCGGCGCCGGCCTCGCGCGCCGACAGGAGGAGAGTGGGAGTGGGGACCACACCCAGATCCACCACCCGACACCCGACGGAAACCAGGCCGGCCCGAGCGGCATCGGCGAACATGGCTCCCGAGGTGCGCGAGTCCCGTCCCAGATACACCACCGATCCCGAACCCTCGGACTGGAGGAAGCCTCCGAACCCCGCCGCCAGCGACGCCAGAAGTTCGGGGGTGAGGGGATTCCCGACACGACCCCGGAATCCGGAGACGCTGACCATGAGGCCCTCCGGCAGATGAACGGGCATGGACACTCCTTGGCCTGGTGGGGTGGGAGGCGAGACGACCGGCCGGACGCCGGTCCCGCCGACGGTGAAGCATAGGATGCAGGGTCGAGGTGTCAACGTGCCGGCCGGTCGGGCCATGGCGTTGACGGCGGAGGCGTTCCACCTTTGGAGGACTCGGGAAAACGGACAGACCGGATGCTGGTCACCCCGTCACCTCCAACCAATGACGCGCCTGCCCATGAGCAAGGACCCCACGCGCCCCCTCGGCTTCGGAACGCTGGCCATCCACGCCGGCCAGGAGCCGGACCCCACCACCGGCGCGGTCATGCCGCCCATCTACCAGACCTCTACCTACCGGCAGCCTGCCCTGGGCGAGCACCTCGGCTACGAATACGCCCGGGTCCAGAACCCGACGCGGGAAGCCTTGGAGCGCAATCTGGCCGGGCTTGAGGGAGGGGCTCATGGGATCGCCTTCGCCAGCGGTCTCTCGGCCATCGAGGCGGTGCTCAAGACGTTGAGCGCCGGCGATCATGTGGTGAGCGAGGAGAACACGTACGGGGGCACGAACCGCATGTTCAACCGTGTCCTCTCCAGACTGGGCATCCGATTCACCTTCGTGGACAGCCGGGATCCCGACCAGGTGCGCGACGCCATGCGGCCCGAGACCCGCCTCCTCCACGTGGAAACGCCCACCAATCCCATGATGAGGCTATGCGACCTCCGGGCCATGGCCGACATCGCCCACGAGGCGGATGCCCTCCTCATGGTGGACAACACCTTCTCGACTCCCTTCAACCAACGCCCCCTGGAGTTCGGTGCCGACATCGTGGTGCACTCCACCACCAAGTATCTGAACGGCCACTCCGATGTTATCGGTGGGGCCCTGATCGTGGATGATGACGACCTGGCCGAGGAGTTGCTCTTCGTGCGGAAGTCCACCGGTGCCGTCCCCGGTCCCATGGATGCCTGGCTCGTGCTCCGGGGAGCCAAGACCCTTCACCTCCGCATGCGGGCGCACAATGAGAACGGTCTGGCGGTGGCCCGATTCCTCCAGGAGCACCCGGCCAGCCGGGCGGTCCATTACCCGGGACTCGAGTCCCATCCGCAACACGATCTGGCCGTGCGACAGATGACGGGATTCACCGGGATGGTCTCAGTGGAACTGGGCAGCGGCGACCGGGCTCGCCGATTCGTAGAGGGCACTCATCTCTTTGCCCTTGCCGAGTCGCTGGGAGGCGTCGAATCCCTCATCGGGGTCCCGGCCCTCATGACCCACGCATCGGTGGCACCGGAGCGTCGGGAGGCCATGGGCGTCACCGATGGACTGGTGCGGCTATCGGTGGGAATCGAGGATCTGGGAGACCTCATCGAGGACCTGAAGGGGGCGCTGGCGGGTCTATAGATTCATTCCGGCCGCGCCGTCGCACGCCGGAGCCCGGCCAGCCCACCCAGTCCAGGAGATCCAAATGGTACCCGACGACTTCGAACCTGCCGAGAGCCCGAATCCCCACGGAGACGCCCAGGACCCGGGAGCCGAAGAGGTCCGGACGCGCCGCGTCCTCACCGGCATCTCCTCCCGCAGTTGGGAGCATCCGGCCGACCGGGCAGCCCTCCATGCGCTCCGTGGCATCCCCATCTTTGATGAGGTCCTGAAGAAGCTCTTCGGCTTTTTCGGCGAGAAGCCCATCCGACTGGCCTTCCAGGCCAACTCGGTGCAGGTCTCGCACCGTCAGTTCGGTCGGGTCCACGGACTCTACCAGGAGGTCCTGCGGACCATGGACGCTCCGGAGGCCTACCCTCTCTTCATCTCCCAGACGCCCATGGTCAACGCCGGGGCCTACGGGATGGAACGTCCTTTCGTACTGCTGAATTCGGGAACGGTTTCGCTGCTGGACGACGACGAACTCCAGTACGTCATGGCGCACGAGGTGGGGCACATCCTCAGCGGACATGTGCTCTACAGGACCATGCTCATCATCCTGATCCAGCTGGCCGAACGCGGCTTTCCCATCGTCGGGTTGGCGGCCCGGGGCGTCCTGGTGGCCCTCCTCGAGTGGTACCGCAAGAGCGAGCTGTCGGCGGACCGGGCCGGGCTCCTGGGAGTTCAGGAACCCCGCGTGGTTTACCGTGCCATGCTGAAGATGGCCGGCGGGGGGAGGCCGGATGAGATGAACGTCAGCGCATTCCTGGAGCAGGCGGAAGCCTATCGCGAAAGTGAGGACATGGCCGATTCGGTCTTCAAGGTCCTCAATCTCCTCGGTGCTACCCATCCATTCTACGTGCTCCGGGTGTCCGAACTGCGCGAGTGGATTGAATCCGGGCAGTACGACCGGATCCTGGCCGGAGAGTACCGGCGTCGCGACGACCCCGATCCGTCCTATACCGACGATCTGGGAGAGGCAGCTGCCGCCTACCAGAGAGAGGCCCGGGAATTTGTCGA
>PWZC01000303.1 GCA_003567615.1 Gemmatimonadota bacterium
AAGCGGAATCGGGATCTGATGCCCTGGGTCTCGGGTGTGCTCCTGCTGGTGATCGCCTTCTTCATCGGCATCACCCTCTTCATCACTCCGCCCTTCGAACGGCTTCCCTTCACGCCGCAGGACGGTCGCGGGCTGAATCCCCAGCTCCAGAACTACTGGATGACCATTCATCCACCCACGCTGTACCTGGGATTCACGGCCTTCACCATCCCCTTCGCCTTCGCCATCGCGTCGCTGTTGTCGGGAAGGCTGGATGCCCGATGGATCCAGGTGACCCGGAAGTGGATCCTCACCAGTTGGTTCTTCCTCACACTGGGGATCGTGTTCGGGATGCGGTGGGCCTACGAGGAGCTCGGATGGGGAGGCTACTGGTTCTGGGATCCGGTGGAGAACGCCTCACTCCTTCCCTGGATCGTGGCCACGGCCTTCCTCCACTCGGTGATGATCCAGGAGTCCCGGGGGATGCTGAAGATCTGGAACATGGCGTTGGTCTGTCTGACCTTCATCATGACCATCTTCGCCACCTTCCTGACCCGATCCGGGCTCATCGAGTCGGTGCATTCATTCGCGCTGAGTCTGGACATCGCCTACGCCTTCCTGGCCTTCATGGCGGTGACCTTCGCCGTCAGCGCCGTCCTCATCATCTGGAGGCTCCCCCAACTCCGGAGTGATCGGCAGTTCGAGTCGTTCCTCTCCAGGGAGTCGGCGTTCCTCCTGAACAATCTGGTCCTCCTTGGATCCGGCTTCGCCGTCCTCTGGGGAACCATGTTCCCCCTCATCACCGAGGGTCTCACCGGGTCCAAGGTGGCTGTGGGACCGCCCTTCTTCAATCAGGTGAACATCCCCATCGGACTCATGCTCCTGGCTCTCATGGGAGTTGGTCCGGTCATCGCCTGGCGGCGGGCCAGCGCACGCAACCTCAAGAAGAATTTCCTGGTCCCCACCCTTGTCGGGGTCGGAACGGGCGTGGTGCTCTTCGCCATGGGGGTTCGACACACCTACGCCCTTCTCACCTTCGCCATCGGTGTCTTCGTCCTCTGGGTCATCGCCGTGGAGTTCTGGAAGGGAACGAAGGCCCGGGCCCGCATCGAGGACGAGAATCTGGCCATCGCCTTCAGCCACCTGGTGAAGCGGAATCGGCGCCGGTGGGGCGGCTACATCGTCCACGTTGGCGTGGTGGTCATGTTCATGGGCTTCGCCGGAGCGGCCTTCGACCGGGAGGTGCGGCAGTCCATGGTCCCGGGCGAGTCGGTGACCATTGCGTCGGCCTTCGGTCATAGCTACACCCTCACTTACGAGGGACTGTCCACCGCCCGGGGTCAGAACATGTGGCAGTGGATCGCCCTTCTGCGGGTCGAGCGGGATGGTGAGTCCCTGGGGACCATGACCACCGAGCGCCGCTTCTACGAGGCGCCGCCCCAGCCCATGACCGAGGTGGGGATCCGTTCCACCGCCTTCGAGGACCTGTACGTGATCCTCTCGACGCTGGACGAACAGGTGGGGATGGGGAATGATCCCCAGTTCCAGCGAGCCACCTTCCAGGTGATGGTGAACCCACTGGTGCCCTGGATCTGGTATGGAGGTCTGGTCATTGCCATCGGCACGCTCATCGCCATGTGGCCGGGGGGGCCGATTCCTGCCCAGCGAGGCGGAAGCACAGGTGCACAGGCGACCAGGCGTGAAGAGACCGGGCCCGACGATGGTCCGTCGTCCGGGAGCGGTTCCAGGCTGGGCGATCGAACCTCCCCTGAACCCGCAGGCACTCCGGCCGGCGTCGTCTGATGACCTTCATCGTCGGTATCATCCTGGCCACCCTGGTGGTCTTCTGGGTCCTGTTTCCCCTGGTCTCGGGCAGGTCCGCGCCCATGGATCGAGACGAGGAGGAGTTGACCGAGGCCCAGCACCGCAAGCGCATGGCGCTCTTCGCCCTCCGCGATGTGGAGTACGACTTCCATGCCGGGAAGCTGGACGAGGAGGACTATCGCAAGATGAAGCGTGAGATCGCCTCCGAAGCCCTGGAAGCTCTGGCTGAGGAGGAGCGGGAGTGGGCGGCGCGACAGGGTCGCCGGGCGGCGGAGGCGGAGCGGAAGGCCGTGTCCAACGGTCGAGTCGAGGTGCCGTCCGGAGACTCAGCGGTGGAGAAGGAGATCCGGGAACTCCGAAACAGCCTGAAGGAAGGTCTGATCTGCCGGGAATGCGGGCATCCGAATCCGGCGGGGAGCCGGTTCTGTTCCGCCTGCGGGAGTGCGCTGGCAGCCGCCCCCCCCGTGGCGCCGTCCGGCTCTCCCGCCGGATCATCCTGAGTCCGGTCACTCTTGGCCAGGAATGAGGTTGGACCCACACTGTCGCCACCTCTCCTGGAGGCCCGGGACCTGAGCCGGACCTTCGGAGCGGTCCGTGCGGTGGACCGGGTTTCCTTTTCGCTCGCCTCCGGCGAACTCCTCACCATTCTGGGGCCCAATGGGGCGGGGAAGAGTACCCTGCTGGGCATGCTGGGAGGGGCCCTCCGGCCGGACGATGGCGAGATCCACTTCCGAGGCGAGATTCGCGATCCCGGGGAAACGGCGTGGCGCAGGGAGATCGGTGTTCTCTCTCACCGCACCTTTCTCTACGGACCCCTCACCGCCCGGGAGAACCTCACCTTCTATGGCCGGCTCTACGGGTTGGACGGGCTTGGCGAGAGGGTGACGACCGCCCTGGCGGATGTGGGCCTCGCTCCCCACGCGGATCGCCAGGCGCGCGGCTTCTCCCGAGGGATGCGGCAGCGATTGGCGCTGGCACGGACCCTTCTCCACGATCCGGCGCTGGTACTCCTGGACGAGCCCTTTACCGGCTTGGACATCCACGCCTCGGCCCTGCTGCGGGATGTCCTGGTCCGACTTCGGGATGGAGCCCGGACCGTTGTGCTGGTGACCCACAACCTGGCCGAGGGGTTGGCACTGGCCGACCGCGTCGCCATCCAGGCGCGGGGGCGCTTCGTCTTCCTGGGAGACCGGAGCGAGTTTCCGGCTGAGGGAGAAGAGCGCTTCTACCGGGAGTTGGTGGAGGTGACGGCCTCGTGAGGGAGTACTTCGGCCAGATCTGGGCCATTGCCGCCAAGGACCTCCGGGTGGAGCTCAGGACCCGGGAACGCGTGGCGGCCATGGGCGCCTTCGTGGTGCTCACTGCGATCCTGTTCAATTATGCGGTGGACCGGACCGTGGTGCACCCCCGGGAGCTGGCGGCGGGGATGATCTGGATCGTGATCTCCCTGGCGGGTCTCCTGGGCCTGGGGCGGACCTTCGAGCTGGAAAAGGAGGATGGGGCCTTGGATGGCCTCCTGGTGGCGCCGGTTCCCCGGGACGCACTCTACCTGGGCAAGGTGCTGGCCAATGCCGTCCTTCTGGTGGGCGTCACGGCCCTCACCGTGGCCGTCTTCGCCCTCTTCTTCCAGGTGCGGATCCCAGGGAACCCCCTGCCATTGGCCGGGGTCCTCCTGACGGGGACGGTGGGCTTCGTGGCCCTGGGCACACTCTTCAGCGGAATCACCGCGGGCACCCGGATGGGCGACACGCTTCTTCCCATCCTCCTCTTCCCGTTGCTGGTTCCGCTCATCACCTTTGGGGCGGCCGCTACCGACGATCTCCTGGCGGGGCTCCCGCCCGGGGAATCGGCGTATAGCCTGAGGGTCCTGGCCGCCTTCACCCTGGTGGCGCTGACCGCCGGGGTGGGGCTCTTTCGATTCATTGTGGAGGATTGACCGAGATGTCGCTTCGCACGGTGCGGTGGGCGGGAGTCGTTCTGGGCTTCCTGGGGGTGGCGTTGACCATCCTCTTCCACTGGCAGGTGTTCTTCTGGGTCCCCACGGAGGCCAGCATGGGGATCGTCCAGCGGATCTTCTACATCCACCTTCCGGCTGCCTGGGTGGGGTTCTTCGCCTTCGGACTCGTGGCGCTCTGCAGCGCCGTCTACCTGTGGCTCGGTGAAGAGAAGCTGGATCACGCCGCCCGCGCCGCAGCCGAGGGCGGGATGATCTTCACCACCATCGTCCTCACCTCCGGGCCACTGTGGGCACGGCTGGCGTGGGGAACCTGGTGGACGTGGGAGCCTCGACTGACGTTGACACTCCTCCTCTGGTTCATCTACCTGGGCTACTTCCTGGTCCGCAGTTCCACGGACAACCTGGACCGGGGCCGTAAGTTCGCGGCGGTGGTGGGAGTGGTGGGCGCCCTGAACATTCCGCTCATCCACATGAGCGTCTACTGGTTCCGCTCCCTGCATCCCCAGCCCGTGGTGGCCCGGGTCGACGGTCCCCAGCTCCACCCGGACATGGCTACCACCGTGTTCACGGCCCTGGGGGCCTGGACCCTGGTATTCCTGTCGCTCTTCCTCTTCCGGTACGCCGCCGCCCGGTTGGAAGCCTACGCGGACAGGGTGGAGGCGGCGCGCCTCGACCCATCCCGGTCTCCGACTCCCGAAGGAGCCATCGTTCCGTGACGATGCGCCTCTCCTCGCCGCCCCCGATTCCGTCTCCGACACCGCACTCTCCATGAGCATTCTCCGAGTCTTGCTTCCCGTCGTGGTTCTGGCTCTCGTCCTGGTTGTGCCCGAGGTTCTCCACGCCCAGGCTGCCGGTGCGGCACCGGGCCGGCAGATGCGCCACTTCTGGCACGTCTTCATTGCCTACGGTATCGCGTGGGCCCTGGTCTTCGGATGGGGCGTGGCCATTGCCCGCCGGATTGCCCGGGTCGAAGAACGGCTCAAGGGGTAGTCGACGGTGATCGACCTCCTGAGCGATACCGTCACCCGTCCCACCCCGGCCATGCGCCAGGCCATGGCCGGGGCCGAGGTGGGCGATGACTGCTTCGGAGAGGATCCCACCGTCCGACGTCTCGAGGATCGGGTGGCCGAACTTCTGGGGAAGGAGCGGGCCCTCTTCCTTCCCTCGGGAATCATGGCCAATCAGTGCGGGATCCTGGCCCAGACCCGTCCCGGGGATGAGGTGCTGCTGGAGGCCCGGGCCCACCTCCTCCACTACGAGGAGAGCTCGCTGGCCGTCCACGGAGGCCTCCTGACCAGGTCGGTCCCTGCCGCCCGGGGATTGCTGGAGCCGGATGAACTCAGGGCGGCCCTTCGTCCTCCCTCGCCCTTCCATCCCCGCACCGCCCTCCTGGCGCTGGAGAACACCCACCTGGACTCCGGGGGGCGGGTCATGACACCGGAGCGAACGGCCGAACTGGCTGGGGCGGCGAGGGAGTCGGGGCTAGCCATTCACCTGGACGGTGCCCGGCTGTGGAATGCGGCGGCGGCGCTGGAGGTGTCGCCGTCGCGTCTTGTTGAGCCCGTGGATACCGTCATGACCTGCCTGTCCAAGGGGCTGGGGGCGCCGGTGGGCTCCATGCTGGCGGGTTCCGGACCGGTCATGGAGCGGGCCTGGCGGATCCGCCGCCGGCTCGGTGGCCAGATGCGACAGGCGGGGATCCTGGCGGCGGCGGGGCTGCATGCCCTGGAACACCATCTCCCCAGGCTCCCGGAGGATCACCACCGGGCCCGCCGGCTCGGAGAGCGGCTCGCCATGCTCCCCGGGGTGGCTGTGGTGAGCCCTGAAACCAACATCCTCATGCTGGACGTGGCCGGGACGGGCCGGACCGTTCCGGAGCTTCTGACCGGTCTTCAGGCCCGCGGCGTGCGCATGGGGCCCTTCGGAGGGAGCCGGATCCGGGCGGTGCTGCACCAGGAGGTGGCCGACGCCGATCTGGCGGTGGTGGAGTCGGCGTTCGCCTCCATTCTTGGCCGGACGAGCCTCACTTCCTCCGCGTACTGAAGAGCCAGCCCCGCCGGATGGTGCGGGGCTCCTCCACCGAGATGAAGGCGTCCGGGTCTTCGGCTTCGACTGTGGCGACGACGCGGTTGATCTGCCGCCGCTTCACCAGGGTCAGGAGAAGCTCGACGCGGCCCTCCCGCCCGTATCCGGAAAACTCGGTTACGCCGAAGCCCTCGTGCCTCAGCGCGTTGGCCACATCCTCTCCGGCGTTCCGCGAGATGACCCGGACCGAGGCCAGGCCCATGGCCAGCTTCCCTTCGACCCAGAGGCCCACCAGGTTGCCGCTGGCGAATCCGCCGGCGTACCCCAGAATGTGCCAGATGGAGTGGAGGTTCTGGATGGCCGTTCCGACGGCCAGCACCCAGATGGCCGCTTCGAAGAACCCGATGAAGGGGACGATGGCGCGCTGGTTCCGCATGACCAGGAGCATCCGCATGGTGGCCAGCGTCACATCCACGATGCGGAGGCCGAAAATGAGGATGGGGCCCCAGGGTCCGGCGAAGAGTTCCGTCATGAGGCAGCGTCAAGGAGGGAGGGGGGGACGTCGGTGATGCGATCCACATCCACGCGCATGGTGAGGGTCCGTACCCTGAGACCGGCCGACCGGGCACGCTCCAGGGTGGTCTCCATGACCTGGGAGGTGCTCCACGGCACGTCCCGGAAGAGGGTGGGCTCAAGGCGATTCATGGCCAGGAGATAGTAGCCGCCATCCCGAGCCGGGCCCAGCACCAGATCGGCGTGGTTCAGTTCCCGGAACGCCTCCTCCACCACCTCCCTCCCCACGTCCGGGGTGTCCGTTCCCACCAGGCAGACCCGGGGAGCTTCCCTGAAGGCCGTCGCCGCCGCCACCTCCATGCGCCGTCCCAGGTCCCCTGGACTCTGGGGGTGGAACTCCAGTTCCCGGCATCCCAGCCACTGAACCATCTCGTCTCGAGCATCTGCGGGGGCGAAGCAGATCCGCGTCCGGTAGGGGCCCCCACGGAGCCCTTCCACCACCGACCGTCCCATGTGGCGATAGAGGGCCGCCGCCGCATCGTCCCCCAGGTCGGCCGCCAGCCGCGTCTTCACCTGGCCCGGGCGAGGGGCCTTGGCGAAGACGAGGACCACGGGCGAAGGGAGGTCCGGTCTGGATGGGTGACTGCCGGGATCGGCCGCCCCTGTGGACGAGGTGTGGCCTTCGGTGGGCGTAGGGTGGTGGGGCGGGTAGAGGGGGGCGAGGCGGTGGGCGGGGACGCCCAGGCGGTACAGACCGATGAGGGCCGTATTCCGAAGCCATCCCCGAAGCACCCCGGAGCGCCGATATCGCCTCCCGCTGGTGACCACTGGTGCCCCGATCCGATGGATCCCACCGGTCCGCCTCAGGCGAAGGACCATTTCCACATCTTCCATGATGGGCAGGGGAGGGAACCCGCCCACCGCTTCCCATCGCCGGCGAGAGACCAGGAGGCCCTGGTCGCCGTAGGCCATGCCCGTGAGGGCTTCCCGGAGTCGCTGACCCGTCTCGATGAAGGTCCACCACGGCCCCCTGGCATCGAGGCGGAATGCGAAATGGGCCGCTTCGTCATCGGTGGGGGACTCGAGCCACTCCCTGAGCGCGTTCCGGGTCCCCGAAGGGATCCGGGAGTCGGCGTGGACGAAGAGGAGCCAGGGAGTGGAGAGCGCCACGGCCCCCACGTTCATCTGGGCCGCTCGCCCCCGGGGAGCCCGTACCACCTCGGCACCCGACTCCCGGGCGATTCGCCGGGTACCATCCCCGGACCCACCGTCGGCGACCACGATCCGAGGGGGGGGCTCGATCCGTTGCAGATCCCGGAGGAGGGCCGGAAGGGCTCCGGCCTCGTTCAGGGTCGGAATGACCACTCCCAGTCCCCCGCGGTCCGGTCCTGCCGCCGAGGAAGGCGAAGCTGTCACCTTGTCACATCGTTCAAGGTCCAATCGTATTCGAAGAACTGCACCTGGGTGTCGGGGCGAAGGACCACCGCCGCTTGATCGGCCGGAAGATATTCGGCAAAGAAGGCCTTGAGCCCCTCCGCTCCGCCGAAATCCCCCGAATACCAGTCCAGGACACGATTCAGACGTAGTACGGCCGGCTCGCCCGGCTCGATCCGGAAGTGCTCGTCGCCGGCCATGAGGTGCCGAACCGCCCGATCCAACTCCTCGTCCAGTGTGGCGGCCTCATAGGCCATGGGCCACAGGACGGGGCAGCTTCGTGCGGCACAGTTCACAGCGAAGTGGATCCGGGGCTCGTCGAACCTTGGCCGGATGATCTCGTGCTCGATCTCGTCCTGGGAACGATCCCTGCCGGCGACGTGGCAGTGGTTCCGGGTGAAGACATCCCGGATCTGCCACACCGAGTTGTCCGGGTACCCGGCCACGCGGTTGCGCAAACCTCCGAAGAGTCCCACCCCGCCCGCCTCGATGGGATAGTGGTCGATGACGAGTTGCAGCATACATGCGTTGTACGCGTTGATCCAGAAGGCCAACTGCTCATCACGGGACGTTTCCTCCAGCGTGGCCTCGGAAACGGCGCCCAACCGGGCAATGTAGTCGTCGAGGCCCGCACGATCGTCCTGGAGCGCCTGGTAGTCCACCAGTGGCATCTGCACGACCCGGTCGAGGACCCGGGTGAAGTCGCCGTGGTCGCGGAGGTCCGCAGGGTGGCCGTCGGAGGCCGATCCCGGACTGCCGTCGGAGCCGACGGTGCCCATCAGGACGGCCAGGGCCACGAGTGCGGTGGCCAGAATGCCTGTGAGAATCAGGGGACGGCGTGGAAGGGTGCGGCGCATAGGGCGTGAGGGGTGACGGGGAGACGACTGG
>PWZC01000459.1 GCA_003567615.1 Gemmatimonadota bacterium
AGGGTCATAAGGGGTGCCGGGTCCTCCCTGGGCCCAAAGAGGAGGCTCCCCGGACGGCTGTAAACCACGTCCCGCCCCTGCCCCATCGCGAACCCCGAAATCCGTCCATAGCTGGATGGGACGGGATGGATGGAACGGGCTCACCGCGAGATCGTCGGCTGCCGCACCGCCAGATCGGCTGCCGCACCGCGAGATCGTCGGCTGCCGCACGGCCAGATCGGCTGCCGTAGCGCGAGATCGGCTGCCGGCCCGAGTCAGCCCCTCCTCCCTCAGCCCCGCCCCGCCGAGGCCAACACCTCATCCTCCCACGCCACCGACGGCTCCGGCCGCTGCTGCGACCGATACCACTCCAGCGTCTCCCGAAGCCCCTCCTCCATTGGTGTGAGCTCGAGGCCCAGGAGCTCCCGCACCCGCTCACCGCTCACCGTGATGGGGGGGATGTCCAGGAAGACGCCGAAGTAGAGCGGAGGCCCGAAGAGGTCGCCGCCTGCCGCCTGGAGCGCCGCTCGGGGGACGGGAACCAGCCTGGCTTCCACCCCGGCCACCCGGGCCAGAAGCCGCACGTACTCGGCCTGGGTAATGGGCTCCCCGGCCAGATTGAACGCCTGGTTCACGCCAGAGTCCCGGGTGGCGGCCAAGACGGCGGCGCGGGCCACATCGGAGGCGCTCACCCACTGCATGGTGCGGCTTCCGTCGTCGGGCAAGATGATGGGCCGCCCCGCCAGGAGCCGGTCCCAGAAGAAGGCCTCTCGCTCAAATGGGTTGTGGGGTCCATAGACGAAGGCGGGTCGCAGCGTCGACACCGGGAACCCCGACGCGCGGGCGAGGCGGAAGAGGGCCCGCTCGCTCTCCGCCTTCTGCGCCCCGTAGCGATTCGGGTCCGATGCCGGCACCAGCTCCGCGTCCTCATGGTAGACGCCCCCTTCCGGATACACCGCCACCGACGAGGTGAAGACGTAGCGCTGAAGCCCCTCGGCCACGACCTGCGCAGTACCCGTGATCTGCTCCGCCGTGGTGCCCCGCTCCCAGTCGTAGACGTTGTCGAAGACCAGATCGAACGACCTGCCACCCAGCGCTTCCCGCACCGCCTCGGGGTCGTTCCGGTCGGCTCGCGCCTCGGTGACCCGGCCGCCGAAGGGCGTGCCCGGACTCCGGTGAAGGACGGTGACGTCGTCTCCCCGGGCGAGGAGGGCCTCCACGAGGGGACGTCCGATGAGGCTCGTGCCGCCGATGACCAGGGTGCGTTTCATGCTTG
The DNA here is from genome assembly GCA_003567615.1 of Gemmatimonadota bacterium. Classification (GTDB taxonomy): domain Bacteria; phylum Gemmatimonadota; class Gemmatimonadetes; order Longimicrobiales; family Gaopeijiaceae; genus PWLA01. The sequence continues at coordinate 1,256 of PWZC01000459.1, forward strand.
GCCTCCACGTTGGGGGGGAAGTCTGGTGTCCGGGATCAATCGTCTGGTGTCTGCTGTGAGGTGCCAGCCCACTCCCCGGTCACCGCTCGGTGACGTATTCGAAGAGGGCGGACAGACCAATCTGCGTCACCGGAATCAGGATTATGAAGGCGCCTGGCTCCGGATTGGCCTGCCGGACAGCGAAGGTGAGAAGCGCGGTCCCGGCCGTTGCCCCAAGCGCCGCAAGAACAGGGTTGCCCTGCCGCTCATTCGTCATGTGCGCGCCAATGGCCGGCCCGACGGCGAGCCCGAGCATGACCCCGGTGGCCATTCCCGGTGAGACGTACCCGCTCGGATCACCGGGTGCCAGGACATGACCCACTGCCCAGGCCACCACGGGGACTACGGTACCGCCCAGCGTGGCGCCGAGGAGAACCCGTCCGAAGCTGGGTTCGGTGGCTGTTCCCATTGCCTTCCCCTGGAGAGAGGCCGGCATGGAGGGCCCCTGGACCGCATGGGGAGCCGTGACCGTCGTGGCATGTTGGCCGGATAGCGAGGCCGGCGCCACACCGAGTATGGCCGCCACCACGAGGAGTGGGAAACGCATCAGGGCGACCTCCAGTTGATCAGCGACGACAGGAGCTTCCAGACTACGAGGTCAACACCCGACGCACCACCCTGTCGACTGCCCCATCGACCACCCGCTCGCCGCCCATGGCGGCACTTACGATCCCGCCGGCCCCGGTCATCCAGGGATGCGGGGCCCGGACCCGAGGACCCGGACCCCGCGGCACTCACTTCCTCCACTGCGACTCAGTTGCCCTGTACCTGGATCGTGTCCGACCCCACGAAGGTGTACCAGCCTCCGGTCTCGTCCTGGAACCGCCCCACCACGTAGAGAGTGGTGGTGGCCCCGGTGACGCCGGCGCCCGTCACCCGGAAGTGGAGCACCTTGTCCAGGTCTCCGTCGCGGGTAAAGTCGTCCATCTCGAAGCTGTCGCGGAGGAAGTCCTGGTGAACCGTGCCACCGCCACCGGCCGAGAGCACGGCTGGAACGCCGAACCGCACGGAGAGGGGATCGATCCCGGCGGCGTCGAACGCCAGCGGCAGGCCGTACTCACCGGCCTCTGTGGTCAGGACCGCCGAGGGCACAACCTCCGAGCTGCCGGGGTTGATCCAGTTCTGCCGATTCCCGGGCCGGATGTTGAGCTGCACCGGGACGGCGCAGTCCACGGAGCGGGTCTCCACCAGAGTGTTGTCGCTGGGATCCGGGTCCAGAAGGTGGGGGTCCACGGCCTCGATGCCGGCGCGGAACACCAGATCGAAGTCGCCGGGAGCAAGACAGGCCAGAGCCCAGCTTCCCGGGATCTCGAGGATTCCCTCTGCGTCGATGAAACGCCGGCTCGTCACTGTGACGACGGCGGCACCCTCCACCGACACGGTGGTGCCCGCCGGTATCCCTTCCATGACCTCGTCGGGCTGGCCGTCCCGCTCGATGACGACGGAGGCCGACGCCTCGTCCTCGGTCACGGTGATGGAGGCTTCGATCCCCGCGGGGACCATCAGGGTGCGGCTGATGAGCGCCTCGGCCGGGTCGAAGTAGAGACCGAGCTCGGTGTCACCCCGGTTCCGGAAGGTCCGGGTGGCGGTGAAGCTGAAGGTCTCTCCCACAACCAGGTCGCTGGCGAAGGCTTCGTCCAGGGCGCTCAGATCCCATGCCTCCACACCCAGATCCGCATAGGCGATGAGCTCCCGATCCACGCTCTGACTGAAGGAGTTGTTCATGCTGACGGGATCCCGGATCCGCTCGTCCGCAGGCTCAATCCGGGCGTTGAAGGAGAATCGATGGTCGCTGGGCGCGGTGCAGACCACCTCGAAGGGGAAGTCCACAGGCACGCCCACGCCCAGAGGCACGGGGACCACGGCGGTCTTGGGCGAGGCGTCGAAGGTACAGTCGTCGGGCGCCGATGCGGTGAGGGTCACCAGTACGTCCACGGGAGAGGCCGGACCACTGTTGGACACGTCCGCCCGGACGGTGAAGCTGGCCGGCTGGTTGACGAAGAGCGGGTCATCCAGACCCAGGACCCGCACATTCGACATGAACAGATCCGCCTCGCAGTCCATCCACGTCTGGAGGGCGGCGCGGATGGGCTCCCGAAGTGTCTCGGCCCCGACGGTCCCGATCCCGATGGTCTGGCTATAGCCGTCGGCCTCGTGAACGAACACGCCCCAGACATACTCCCGCGGCTCAACGGCGCACGTGGTGGTATTGCGGAAGGGGATGGTGGACCAGCCGGCCACTGACCGATACTGCTTCCTCTCTCCGTCCACGTCGACCCCGTAGCTGCCGCCCTTGAAGGCTGCATCCCGAAGGTTCCGGAAGGAGTTCAGGCTCGGGGCCTGCAGGCCCAGCGTCCCGGCCCGGAGCGCGTTGTGTTCCTCGGTGATGATCTCGTTGAACCGGTTCAGCCCCCGGGGCATGAGGTTGAAGGCCTCCCACCGCGTGGCCTCGTCCAGGTAGGTGGTGGCCGCGGCCTCGTAGAGGCGTCCGGCGTCGGCCAGGGTCAGCCAATTGGGGTTGGCGACGATATCGGGGCCGCAGCCGATGAGGTGGACATGCCGGGAACTGGCCATTCCCAGCGCGACTCGGGTGCCGTCGATGGCGCCCGGCCCGAAAAAGTCCCGGGCCGCATCGGTGGTCCGGTTGTCCGAGTTCACCATCATGGTACGGAGGATGAAGGCGAGGCGGTCCTCCCTCGGCAGGGTCGAGAGGTCCGGGCAGCTGGTCTCACCGGGCCCGGGATCATTCGAGTAGTTGGTGGGCCCGCGAAACCAGGGGATTTCTCGGTCCAGCGTCACCACGGCCCCGCCGATGACGGCACCGTCCTGCACCTGACGCATGGCGTGGAAGTGGGTGAGCGCCTTGATGGCGCTGGCGGGCTCGAAGACGAAGTTCTCGTTGTGGGAGAGCACCGTGGGGCCCCCGATCTCGCGGAGGTAGGCCCCCACCGTACCGCCGGTCTGCACCTCCCCCAGCAGGTCGAGGATCCGGGCCTGGGCGCCGGCGGCGTCCAGGGCGGCGGACTGCATGGAGAGCGAGCCGCTCAGCTCCCCGGCCGAGAGGGAAGAGGCCAGATCCTCCACGCCTCGAGTCGGGGCGTCGACCTCCGCCTCCGACACGACGGGTTCGGGGGTGGCCGCGGTGGGCGGCGTGGGCGATTCGCAGGCCGCCAGGGCCAGAGCTGCCATGAGTAGTGCCATGCCCCAGGTCTGGGGTCGGGCGGGAAAGCGCATGGGGTTGACCTCCTTATCGTCGAACCGGGTAGTGCGCGAAAGGCGTGTGCAGAAGTGCACCACATCAGACACGTAGCCGGAGCGAAACAGGGGACACGGAGGTCCGGGAGGGGGGACGAACCCAGGAGCGGGGTGAGGCGGCTCGGATGACGGTGAGGGCGGAGTTCGACGGGGGGAAGGAGAGCTACCGAGCCACCGCCACCGGTGGGGCCGGATACCGCTGCAGCTCGGCCTGGGCGTCCAGGACGTCCCGGTGGTCCTCCGGCAGGGCGGCCTGGAAGATGCCCAGCGCTGTGCGGAACCGCTCCTCCGCCTCTCCCACCCGTCCTAGGGCGACCAGGGTCCGCGCCAGACCCATGGATGCCCGGGCCGCTTCCAGGTGATCCGCCGCATCGATGCGCTCGAAGGTGTCGAGGGCGGCACGGAATCGGTCCTCGGCCTCCGCCAGATCGCCGCGCTGCAGCGAGACGAGTCCAAGCGCCGCACGGTTGATGGCCACCGAGGTGTGCTCCGGGCCGAATCGGCGGCGATACACCGCATCGGCGCGCTGCAGAACCGCCTCGGCCTCGTCGAAACGCCCGGTCTGCCGCGCCAGGATTCCCACGATATTCAGGCTCTGGGCGGTGCTCGGATTGTCCTCGCCCAGGAGCCGGAGGCGCATATCCAGCGCCTCGGCGGCGAGGCGCAGGGCTTCTTCCAGATCCCCCACGTCCCGGAAGGCCAACGCCGCGTTGGCAATGGAGATGGCCAGCGACGGATGCTCCCCACCGTAGGCGGCTCGCTGAAGATCCATGACCAGGCGGTACTGCTCCAACGCCGCGGCGTGCTCTCCCAGCGTGCGCAGCAGCGCACCGTAGCTGTTCCGGGTGGGACCGAGATTCACATGGTCCGGGCCCAGAACCCGCTCCTGCATGGCCAGCGCCTCGGCGTAGACCTCTCTGGCTTCCAAAAGGCGGCCGGCGGCGTGGAGGGCCAGGGCCAGGTTGCGGAGCGACTCGGCCACGTAGGGGTGCTCGGGTCCGAAATGGTCCCTCCGAATCTGCAGCGCGCGGCGGTGGTAGTCCTCGGCCTCGTCCGGGCGTCCCAGCTCCCGGGCCAGGACCCCGAGGGTCGAGAGGGACGCAGCCATCCGGGGGTGGTCGGGCCCCAGGATCTCCGACCGGATGGCGAAGGCCGCACGGGTGATGGAGTCCGCCGCCGGGAAGTCACCCTGCTGGCGCCGGACCTCGGCGATCTCATCCAGGAGGTCGGCACGGCGCTCCCCCAGGCCGGTGGGGGAGAGCCGCCGCTCCGCTTCCCCAAGGAGGGAGTCCGCGGCGGCGAGATCACCCTGGCGGCGGCGAAGTGCCCCCAGGTCCTGGATGCTCTGGACCACATCAGGATGCTCCGGCGCCATGGCCTCCGTGCGGAGGGCCAGGGCGGCCCGGAGGAGTGAATCGGCCTCGCTGTAGATGCCCAGATTGTCATGCACCAGGCCGATGACCCGGAACATGGAGGCCCGAAGCTCCGGTTCCGTGGAGAGCTCCTGGCCGAGACGCTGAGCGCCGATGGCCAGGAAGTCGCTGACGGGGCGCGAGCCCATCCCCAGGCCCAGGGGGTCCGATTCGCTGAAGAGCCCCACCAGGAATTCGGCGATGTTCTCGGCCCGTTCCGCCTGCATCCGGGCGTGGTCCCGTTCCCGGGTCACCGTGGAGGTGTGGAAGGCGGCAAAGAGCACGGCCACGAGGAGGGGGAGTGCGGTGGCGGTCACCGGTGCGCGGTTCCGGACCAGGAAGCGGCGCGCCCGGTACCAGCGAGACCCGCGCCGTGCCAGCACCGGCCGCTTCCCCAGATAGCGGTGGAGATCGGCGGCCAGGCCGTCGGCGGAGCGGTAGCGCTGGTCGGGCTCCCGGCGGAGGGCCTGAAGGACGATGGCGTCCAGGTCACCCCGGATCCGGCGCGCCAGACGCTCCCTGGTCGAGGAGCGATTTCCGGCCAGGGTGTCCGGTGGGCCTTCCACATCGCCCTCCCCGGGACCACGGCTTCCGAGGTCACCCCTTCCAGCATCGCTCCCCCCCGCCCGCCCCCTCCCGGCCCGAATCACGCTGGAGGGGGGCTTCGGATCCTCCTCCGTCAGGGCACGCACCAGGAGGTGGGGCCGGCCGGTTGCCGCGTGGAAGGGCCGCTTCCCACAGAGCAGTTCGTAAAGGAGGACCCCCAGGGAGTAGATGTCGCTGGCGGTGGAGACGACCTCGCCCGTCACCTGCTCGGGGCTGGCGTACTCCGGGGTCATCCAGGGAAGGATGGTGCCGGGTTGGGCGGAGGTGTCGGTGGGGGAGGCCTCATCGCCGCGGGGCTCCAGCACGCGGGCGATGCCGAAGTCCAGGAGCTTCACGCGCCCTTCTGCCGTCACCAGGATGTTGGCGGGTTTCAGGTCGCGGTGGACCACCAGCTTGCGGTGGGCGTAGGCCACGGCCTCGCACACATCCAGGAAGAGGCGAAGCCTGGCGTCGATGGAGAGGCGGCGTGTATCGCAGTACGCCGTCAGATGCTCTCCCTCCACGAACTCCATGGCGAACCAGGGGACGCCGGAGGGGGTGACGCCTCCGTCCAGAAGCCGAGCGATCCCCGGGTGTTCGAGCCCCGCCAGGATGCGGCGCTCCTCGTGGAAGCGGTGAATGGCCTGCGCGCCGGCCGCGCCTCGGACCAGCTTGAGCGCCACCGTCTGATGGAACTCGGCGTCCGCGCGCTCGGCCATGTAGACGTCGCCCATGCCCCCGCTCCCGGCGACGCGGAGGACCCGGAAGGGACCCACCCGATCCCCAGGGGTCAACTCCATCCCTGCCGCGGCGGGGGGAAAAAGCGCGTCCGCCACCCCGGCGATGTCGGCATCGAGAAGGCCCATGGCCTGATCGGCGCGGAGGAGCTCGCCAAGTTCCCGGTGCATCTCGGGGTCGGTCTCCGCCAACTCCCCGAGCAGGTCTGCCTGGGCATCCGGGTCCAGATCCAGGAGGCGGTCGAGCATAGACCGGATGCTGTGCCAGCGCTGGGGGGACTCGGGAGTCACGGCTTCCTCCGGACCAGGGGTGGACGCTGGGCGTCAGGGGTGGACGCTGGGCGTCAGTGGGGGTCGGCTTGGCTCAGTGGGGGTCGGCTTGGGTCAATGGGGGTCGGCTTGGGAGAGGGTGCGGTGCAGAAAGGCCCGAGCCGTGCGCCAGTCCCGCTTCACCGTGCGGGCGGACAGCCCCATGACCTCCGCCGTCTCCTCCACCGAGAGGCCGCCGAAGAAGCGGAGCTCCACGGTGGTGCCCAGACGAGGGTCCAGGCGCTGAAGCTCGGAGAGGGCCGCGTCGAGGGCGATGAGGTCCGTCGCAAGCTCCCTTCCTCCTGACGCCTCAACGGACATGACCACCTCCCGGCGCCGGGCCGCTCCCGCACGTCGAGCCGCATCGACGATGATCTGGCGCATGGCGCGAGCGCAGACCGCCAGGAAGTGGCCGCGATCCCGTGCGTCCAGCGCCGCCGATGCGGAGAACTTGAGGAAGAGCTCGTGGACGAGGGCGGTGGTGTTGAGGGTACGGGGATCCGACCCGCCAAGCTGCCGGTGGGCCATGCGATGGAGCTCTGGGTAGACCGCAGTGAAGAGCGCATCCAGTGCCCCCCGGTCACCCTGGCGCAGGGCGATGAGCGCACTGGTGATGGGCTCCGGCGGCTCGTGCAGTGGGAGTCTCATCCCTTGATCCATTCCATCACCTGGCTGTGTTCCATCGTCCGGCTGCATCCCATGGCCCGGCTGTGTTCCATGGCCGGGCTGGGGGGTGAAGGCGGAATAGTAATCATCCGACTTCACAGGGCGCCATATGGTTCGGATGGTGCTGCGCGGGGGGCCGGAGGCGGGGTTCGGAGGCGGGGTTCGGAGGCGGGGTTCGGAGGCGACTACGGGATGGGACGAGGCCACCGCCCATCTGGCCATGGAGGTGGCCTCGGGGAAGGGCGGATGTTCCCGGGGATCCTACGGGCCTGCAACCCTTCGGACCGGGGGCCATCCAACCAGGGCGGCCCATGAGGAAACGGGCGCAGCTTTCGGTACCCAATGCTGAACGGAGC
>PWZC01000158.1 GCA_003567615.1 Gemmatimonadota bacterium
CAACCCGTCGCACCGGGCCGCGACAACCTCTACGCCACCCTGGACGCTCCGCTGGTGGTCCTCTCCACCCATCTGGATGTGGTTCCGCCCCACCTTCCGGTCCGGGAGGACGAGGAGTGGATCCATGGGCGGGGCGCCTGCGACGCCAAGGGGATCGCCGCCGCCATGATGACCGCGGCGGACCAGCTTCGCCGGGAGGGCGAGCGCCGGGTGGGTCTCCTTTTCGTGGTGGGAGAGGAGGACGGCTCCCAGGGAGCCCTGGCTGCAGCCGAACTGGAGCCCCGGGGCCGCTTCCTGGTGAATGGGGAGCCCACCGAAGGGCGCCTTTCCATCGGACAGAAGGGAGCGCTCCGCCTCGTCCTGGAAGCGGACGGGATCGCCGCGCACTCCGCCTATCCTGACGAGGGCCGGTCCGCCGTCCACCTCCTCCTGGACGCCCTGGAGCGGATCCGGGCCGTCCCCCTCCCTTCGGACCCCCTCCTGGGGGAGTGCACCCTGAACGTGGGACGGGTGGAGGGCGGCGTGGCCCCCAACGTCCTGGCCCCATCCGCCTCGGCCTCGCTCCTGGTGCGAACGGTGGAACCGTCGGCCCGCCTGAGGGAGGCCTTCGCCGCTGCGGTGGCTCCCGTCGGTCCTCACCTGCGCCTCACCTTCCCCCTGGACATTCCGGCGGTGCGCTCCGAGCCCCTCCCCGGGTGGGAGGCGGTAACCGTACGCTACACCTCGGACCTCGCCCTCCTGGCGTCCTGGGGGAAGGGGTACCAGTTGGGCCCCGGGACGATCCGGGTGGCCCACACCGACGGGGAGCGGATCCGGAAGTCCGAGCTCCGGGAAGCAGTTGAGGCCTACGTTCGGCTGTGCCGGCAGCTCCTGGACAGCGCCACCCGAGACGGGGAAGGCGCACCTTGATCATCATGAAGTTCGGCGGCACCTCCGTGGCGGACGCCCCGGCCATCCGCCGCCTGGTGGAAATCGTCCGCACCCGGCGCGAAGAACGGCCCCTCGTGGTGGTCTCGGCCCTGGCCCGGGTTTCCAACGCACTCCTGGAACTCCCTCTCCTTCCGGTGCACCACCGGAGGACCGCCGTTCACGCGCTCCTGCAACGGCACCGGACCCTCGCCCTTGAGCTGGAGCTTCCGTCTCATGTGACGAAGCCCACCGCCGAGGAGGCGGACATCCTCACCTCTTCCCTGGAGGCGCTGGGCGATGCACCACCCTCGGGGGAGGTCCTGGACTTCGTTGCCGGGCACGGGGAGCTCTGGAGCTCTCGTCTCGTCACGGCCGCCCTGGAACGCGGGGGAATCAGCTCGGCATGGGTGGACGTGCGGCCTGTGATCCATACCGACGACCACTTCACCAGCGCCACACCGGAAAGGACCGGGCTTCCCTCCCGGGCCCGGGAGGCCTTCTTCGGGCATCTGGAGGCCGGTCGCGTCCCGGTGAGCCAGGGGTTTCTGGGCTCGGCGCCGGACGGGCGACCCACCACCCTGGGCCGGGGCGGGTCCGACTACACCGCCTCCCTCCTGGGCGCTGCCCTGGAGGTGGACCGGGTCGAGATCTGGACCGATGTGGATGGGATCATGACCGCTGATCCCCGGGTGGTTCCCCAGGCCCGTCTCCTCCCGGTGGCCAGTCATCACGAGGCGGCGGAGCTGGCCGCCTTCGGAGCGAAGGTGCTCCACCCCGCCACCCAGGCGCCGCTGGTGGAGGCGGGGATCCCCTGCGTGGTCCTCAACTCCTTCGCGCCCCACCGCACCGGGACCCGGGTCATCTCCACAGCCGATCCCGGGCAGGTGGGCCCCTCCCCGGTGCGGGCCGTCTCCTGCAAGAGGGGGATCACCATCGTGAACGTCACATCTCCCCGCATGCTGGGAGCCTCGGGCTTCCTCCGGCGCCTCTTCGAAGTCTTCGAGCGCCACCGGATCTCCGTGGATGTCCTGGCCACCAGCGAGGTGAGCGTCTCCATGACGGTGGAGAACTCCTTTCCGCTGGATAAGCTCCGACGGGATCTGGAAGAGTTGGGAGAGGTCAGCATCGCCCCGGAACGCGCCATCGTCGCGGTGGTGGGGCTCGCCCTCCGGGACAGCCCGGGGATCGCCGCCCGGATCTTCAGCGCCGTTCGTGACATCAATGTGGAGGTCATCTCCCAGGGCGCCTCGAGCACCAACCTCACCTTCGTGGTTCGGGAGGAGGAGTCCCTCGACGCGGTCCGGGCCGTCCACCGGGAGTTCATCGAGGAGTCGGCATGAAGCTCGCCATCGTGGGTACCGGGAAGATGGGGCGGGCCGTGGAGACCGCCGCCGAGGCTCGGGGACACCAGGTGGTGGCCCGGGTGGGCCGGAAGGAGAATCCGGATGGTCAGGCCCTCACCGCCGAACGGCTGGCTGGGGCCGAGGTGGTGATGGAGTTCACCGGCCCCGACGCCGTGGTGGCGAACCTCATCCGGCTGGCCGACGTGGGGATCCCCGTGGTTACCGGAACCACCGGGTGGCTGGACCACCTTCCCGACGTGGAGACGCGGATCCAGGCGGGCGGCGGCGCCCTTCTCCACGCCGCCAACTTCTCCATCGGGGTGCAAGTCCTCCTCCGGGCGGCCCGGGAGATGGCTCGAGCACTTCGAGGTCAGGCCGGCTTCCATGCCACCCTGGTGGAGTGGCACCACCGGGAGAAGGTGGATGCCCCCTCCGGGACGGCCCTCAAACTGCGCGACGCCCTGGCAGCCGAGGACGGGGAGAGGGACTGGCCCGTCACCTCGCTCAGGACCGGGTGGATCCCCGGGACCCACGCCATCGAGGTGGACGGCCGCTTCGAATCGCTCTCTCTGGTCCACACGGTACGGGATCGGGGAGTCTTTGCCGACGGGGCCGTGATCGCAGCCGAGTGGCTGCGGGGTCGGACCGGGGTTTTCACCTTCGAGGACATCCTTCCGGGAGACGAACCATGACCCTGACGCTCAGGGGATGTGGAACTGCCATCATCACACCTCTCACCCCCGATGGTGAGGTGGACGACGAGGCCCTCCGGCGACATGTGGCCTGGCAGCTTGAGCAGGGTGTGGACTTCCTGGTGCCATGCGGCTCCACCGGTGAGGCCCAGACGCTGAGGCCCCGGGAGCAGCGGCGGGTGGTGGAGACGGTGGTGGAGGAGGTGGACGGCCAGGCGCCCGTGGTGGGGGGGGTGAGCGGGAATTTCACCGCCCGAACCGTGGAGGAGGCGCGGGAGATGGCCCTGTGGGGCGTAGACGCCGTCATGGTGGTGACCCCCTATTACAACAAGCCCACCCAGGAGGGGATGGAGCGCCACTTCCTGGCCGTGGCCGACCCCTGTCCGCGCCCCATCCTCATGTACACGGTTCCGGGGCGCACCGCCGTGCACATCGCCCCGGAAACGGTGCTTCGACTGGCCCGGCATCCCAACATCCTGGGGATCAAGGACGCCACCGGAGACCTCCATTGGGCCATGTCGGTCCTCCGGGCTCGCCCCGAAGGTTTCTCCGTTCTCTCCGGGGAAGACGGAATCGCCCTCCCTCACCTGGCGTGTGGCGGAGACGGCCTCATTTCGGTGACCGCCAACGTGGCGCCGGGGGCCGTGGCCCGTCTGGTGGAGCGCGGTCTGGCCGGAGACTTCACCGCAGCCCGGGAGATCCAGCTCAGGCTCCTTCCCCTCATGGATACCCTCTTCGGCGAGACCAACCCCATCCCCGCCAAGGCGGCCCTCCACCTCATGGGGCGGATCCACAACGAGCTGCGCCTCCCTCTGGTGCCCGCCTCCCCCCACACGGTGGAGCGGCTCCGGGATCTTCTTGCCCAGGAGATCACCCGCGAACAGAACGCACGGAACGGAATGACATGACGCACATCGAAGAGTTGAAGGACGCCGTCCTGGCCTACGCCGACGGGGTGCCCGAGGGGGCGGAGAGCGAGGCAAGGGTGGCCTTCCAGGCACTCAAGGAGGCACTGGAACGGGGCGAGATCCGGGCCGCCGAGCCCGACGGCCGCGGCGGATGGGCGGTGAACGCCTGGGTGAAGGCGGGAATCCTCCTGGGGTTCCGGCTCGGACGCCTGGTCCCCTTCCCCCCGGCCGGCCCTATGGGGTTCCTGGACAAGGACACGTATGGGGTCCGGAGCTTCAGCCCGGAGGACGGCGTCCGGGTGGTCCCCGGAGGCTCGGCCATCCGCGAGGGCTCCTACGTGGCCCCCGGGGTAGTCTGCATGCCACCCATGTACGTGAACGCCGGAGCCTACGTGGATGAGGGGACCATGATCGATTCCCACGCCCTGGTGGGCTCCTGCGCCCAGATCGGGAAGCGGGTCCACCTCTCGGCCGGGGCCCAGATCGGCGGGGTCCTGGAGCCGGCAGGGGCCATGCCCGTCATCATCGAGGACGAGGTGCTGGTGGGGGGGAACACCGGGGTCTACGAAGGGACCATCGTCCGGGAGCGGGCGGTGCTGGCCCCGGGCACCCTCCTCACCGGCGGTACTGTGGTGTTCGACCTGGTGAAGGACCGCATGTATCGCCGGGAAGAGGGGCGCCCCCTGGAGATCCCCGCCGGCGCCGTGGTGGTCCCTGGAACTCGTCCGGTGCGGAAAGGGCCCGGCGCCGACGCCGGCATCGCTCTCTACGCCCCGGTGATCGTGAAGTACCGGGACGAGAAGACCGACACCGCAGTGCAGTTGGAGGAGCTGCTCCGGTAGGTGGGACCACCCTATCCGCAACTTTCTGCGGCGTCGGGCGCGCCACTGGGACTTGACAGCGCACCTCCGAGTCCGTTCGCTTTTTTTATCAGCGGATTCCATTCGTCTCGCACCACGGCCTCCATGCCTCGTTCGACCTCTCCGTCCACCCCACTCTCCGGATGCGTCCTCTTCGCTCCCGGCCGGTGCGGCGTTTGCGGTCAGCCGGGCGCATCATGAGGGTGTTTCCCGGTTCCCCGACCCCGGCCATGGGAATGCGCCGGGGGCTGTCGGTCGCCATCCTCCTTGTCTTCGTCCTGGGACTGGGGGACACGGTGGCGTCGGTTCTCTGTGCCCCCGCGGAACCGGCCTCACAGATGGAGTTGTCGCTCCAGGCCCCTGGCCCGCACCCCGACAGCGGAGACCACGGCCACCACCGCACCGCCCATCCTCACGACCACACTCCGTTGACCGAGCACCGGGCCCACGCTCCTGGGAGCCACGCCTCCCAGGTCGAGGCCGAGAGCCTCCACGACCTTCCGGAGCATGACCCCCACCATCAGCACGACTGTCCCTTCGGAGGCGGATCGGCGCTGACGTGCGGCGGAGCTGCCCCCGTCGTTTCCCATCCATCGCCCTCCCAGGCGAACCTCCGCGCCCAACACTCCATGGCCATCCAGTCGCCTCCCGTCCTCCTGGACGGGCTTCCCGGCGAGAGTCCGTTCCGGCCCCCTCAGGCCTGAGCCAACCCGTAGCTTCGGCTGCTCCGTGACCCGTCGGTCACGGTCTCCCCACACCCCCGTAGTCCCTTCCACTCCGTCACGTCCCCCGTGTGGGACGGGAGTTTGCCATGCCTTCTCCTTGCCTATTCCAGGGCCCCCGTAGCCCGGACCAGGTTCATGGGTCGCTCCTGGTCTCCTGGGCCACCCTGATCGTGCCCTTGGTGGTTCTCTTCCCGTGTGTCGCCCATGCCCAGTCCGCCCCGGACCCCGACCTCCGCGTCGACCGGACGGCCCTGGGCGACACCGTTCCCGATCCCCTGGAGGCCCTCAGCGCCGAGTTGATGGCCGAGCATCCGCAGCTCAACTCCGCACGACGGATCACGGCGGCCGCCCGGTTGGCTGTAGACCCGGCCGGGTCTCTCCCGGATCCGGTACTTGGGGTGGGTCTGAGCGCCCTTCCCTTGCCGGATCTGGACATCTCGGCGGAGGGGATGACCATGCTCGCCCTCGAGGTCATGCAGGAGATTCCTCCCCGAGGGCTGCGGACGGCACGGACTGAAGCCGCAGTAGCCCGCGCCGAGGCCGCGGAAGCCAGGGAACGGGTGACGGCGTGGGATCTCAGGCTTCGCCTTGCCGAGGCGTGGTTCGAGCTGCTCCTGGTGTCGGAGGCCCTCACCGTCCACCACCGCACCATTTCCTCCCTGGAGGCCTTCAGCCGATCCGCTGAGGCGGCGTACACGGAGGGCATGGCTCCCCAGGCCGACATGCTCCGGGCCCAGACCGAGCTCGCCAGCCTCGAAGAACATCTCGCCGAGTTGCGACAGCGGCGCGCCACCGCTCTGGCCGAGGTAAACACGCTGCTGGGTCGCCACGTCCGCGAACCGGTGGAGGCGAGCATCCCCTCGCGACTCCAGGTGCTGGTCGAAGGGGATCCCGGGGTGGGCATGCTCACCACTCGCTTGGAGGATGCGGAGTTGGGCGCCGGGTTTCCCACCCTGGCCGAGCTCGAGACGCTGGCCCTCACGCATCGACCTGAGTTGGCCGTTCAGCAGGCCGAGGTCCAGGTGGCCCTGGCCGACGCCGAGACAACCCGAATCGAACGAAATCCGAGCCTTCGGCTGAGCGGTGGCTACGGGCTACGTAGCGGTCGACGGGACGTGATCTCGGTGGGCGTCTCCCTCCCCATCCCGCTCTTTCGGTCCCGGAAGCAGGATCGGTGGGTCGAGGCCGCCGTGATGGAAGCCGAAGCCGCCCACTTCAACGAATCCGACCTCCGGCGAAGGATCCGCCGGGAGGTGGCGGAAGCACACGCGGAGCTGGTTGAGGCACGGGAACAGCTCGTCCTCCTCCAGGAGGGAATCCTCCCACAGGCCCGCGCCGCCGTCCAGGGTGCTGCAGCCGCCTACCGAACCGGAGAGGGAAGCTTCACAGGCCTCATGGAAACCCAGACGGTCCTCTTCCGAAGCGAGATCCAGCACGCCCATCTGACGGCCGGCGTGGGTCGGGACCTGGCCCGCCTCGAGCGAGCCGTAGGCCGTCGCCTCGAACCGGAGATGCTACCATGATGTCCTTCAACGTCCTTCGCCTTCCAACCCGGGCCCTCCTCCTGGCCACCCTCCTCCTGGCCGGGGGCTGCGGGAATGGGCCTGACCAGGAGGATCACGACGGCCATGGGGAGCATGCCGACCACGGGTCCCAGACGCAGGAACCGCCGGGCCACGCCGCGGACCACCAACCTGAAGATGACCACGACCACCCGGCGGCCGGCGACGACTCGAGCCGAGATGGTGAGATGGTGCAGATCTCGAGCGAGATGGCCCAGCGCCTGGGGGTCACCCTCGCCGAGGTTCGCACCGAGTCGCTGGAGCGAGAGCTTCGAGCACCTGCTGAGGTCCAGTGGGACGAGACCCGGCTGAGCGCAGTCAGTCTCCGGTTCGGAGGATGGGTAGAGCACCTCCATGCCGACTTCACCGGCCGATTCATCGAGGCAGATTCCCCGCTCATGGAAGTCTATAGCCCGGAGCTCGTTTCCGCTCAGGAGGACCTCCTCACCGCTCGAACCCTGACGGCAGAGCTGTCCGGCAGCCGGGTACCAGGGAGCGTGGACCGGAGCGATGCCGTTTTGCAGGCGGCCCGGGAGCGGCTCCGACGGTGGCAGGTGGCTCCGGCCGACATCGAAGCCGTTGAGGCTTCGGGGGAGGTCATGGAGACCCTGACCTTCCGGTCGCCCCGCTCCGGTTATGTGGTGGAGAAGAACGTGCTGGCCGGCGAGCGCTTCGACGCCGGTAGCCTGCTATTCCGGCTGGCGGACCTGGCCCTGGTCTGGGTCGAGGTGGAGGTGTGGGAGCGGGACCTGCGCTTCGTGAAGCTCGGAGACGAGGTGGAGATCGAGGTGGCCGCCCATCCCGGGCGATCCTTTGGGGGAGAGGTGGCCTACCTCTACCCGGATGTGAACCCGGACCGACGCACGGCCCGAATTCGTGTGGAAGTCCCGAACCCCGGGCTGGAACTGCGGCCCGGGATGTATGGGACGGCACGGACCCGTGTGGTCCTGGCCGTTGATGCCATGACCGTACCTCGGGACGCCGTCCTCCATGTGGGAGACCGGAGCATCGTTTTCGTGGCCCATGGCGAGGACGGCTTCATGATCCACGAAGTCACCGTTGGAATGGAGGCCGGAGGGCGAACCCAGATCCTGTCAGGGGTGGCACCCGGAAATCGGGTGGTGGCGCGGGCCGGCTTCGTCCTCGATGCCGAGAGTCGCCTCATGGACGCCATGACAGGTATGCCAGGGATGCACGGCGATCATGGCGATCACGGGGATCACGGGGACCATGGCGATCCCGGGGACCATGGCGATCCCGGGGACCACGGCGATCACGGCGATCCCGGGGACCATGGCGACCATGGGGACCACGGCGATCACGGCGATCACGGGGACCACGGCGATCATGGGGACCACGGGAACCACGGCGATCATGGGGACGACCAGCACCCAGGTCACCACGGATCTGAGAGAGGCCCCCATGCTTGAGCGTCTCATCGTCGCATCGGTGAAGAATCGTGGGCTCGTTCTCCTTCTCACCGTCGTCCTCGTGGGCGGAGGAATCTGGGCCATCCGG
>PWZC01000280.1 GCA_003567615.1 Gemmatimonadota bacterium
ACCGCAAGGCGGGCCTCCCGGATCTCGCGACTACGGGCCAGGGCAATTTCCAGGGCTTCGTCCAGCGGCAGTGGCCGAAGTTCGGCGCCTTCCAATCCCAGGAGCTGGTCCACGGACGAGGGAATCTGTATCCCCGAGATGGTCAGGGTGTCCGGTGACGCCGGAGGTGGGCCCGCTTGCGCCCCCTCCTGTCCCTGGCCGGGGAAAGGGGTGACCACGGTCAATCCTGCTACCGTCAGCGCCAGTGCGGAGATGCGGAGGCGGCGGGGTCGGGAGCGGCGGGACCGAAGCGGAATGGAGAGGGTCATGGCGTAGTCCCGTCCACCGGGGAGATGCGGGTCGGGCCCGACTCCCGGGAGTGTGTCAGGTGTTGGTCCAGGTCGGCGCCGTATTCCGTGGTCGCCAGCCCCCGGAGGATCCGGGCGAAGGAATCGCCGTAGAGTTCCCGGAAGGCCGATTCCGGCGCGTCCAGTAGACCTCGGAGATACAGGGAGAGGAGTCCGTAGGCATGAGCCCACAGGGTCAGGCCCACGCGGTCCGGATCGTCCCGGCGCAGGACCCCGCTCTCCATGCATTCCCGGACCCTGTCATCCCAGAAGCGCTTCACCCCCCCCATGCGTTCCTCCACCTCCACCGGGACCTCCGAGAGGCCGAGATGCTCTGCGAATGCGTGCATGATCTGGAAGTAGCGGGGATGCTCCAGGGCGAACTCCATGTAGGCTTCGCCGGCTGCGGAGAAGCGCTCACGGGGCGTGGACGCCGAGAGGGCCCGGTACAGATAGCTGCCCAGGACGTTGTGAGCCTCCCCCACCACCTGCAGGAGAAGATCTTCCCGGTTCTCGAAGTGGCGGTAGAGGGCTGGAGCTGTGACCCCTACCTGCTGAGCGAGCTTCCGCATGGAGAAGCCTTCCATCCCGGCCTCCAGATACAGGTCGCAGGCACAGCCCAGAATGTGTTCTCGTTGATCGGTCATGGCGCGGATTGTAAACAGCGTTAACTGTTAGGTCAAGCATCATGACCCAGGTTGAGTGAAGACGGCCGACAAGGGCGTTGGTATCGCGGAAACGATGTTTACCTGCGTGCGCGTCGCTCCCGTCCTACCCACCAGGTGGAGAGGACGATGACCAGCGCCCCGACACCGGTCCACACATCCGGCACCTCGGAGAAGAGCAGGAGTCCCCAGAAACCGGCGAAGACGATCTGCAGGTAGGCGACGGCCATGGCCCGCCCGGCTCTCTCCTCCCGGAGCCCCAGGGTCAGGAAGAGCTGTCCCAGGTGGGTCGTCACGCCCACGCCCAGGAGGAGGAGCCAGTCGGTGCCACGGGGGAGCACGAAATCCAGAGCCAGAAAGGGCGCGGACCCGATGGTGCTCACCAACGCGAACCACCACACGATGACCACCGGATGTTCCCGCTCTCCCGTACCATCCCCTCCCCCCCGTCCCAGGAAGCGCACCGTCACATACGCGGCGGCGCTGAAGACCGCCCCCACCAGGGCCACACCGGCCGGGAGCGCCGGAAGCGCGGAGAGGTCGCCGCCGAAGAGGAAGGCGGGCCGGACCATGATAATGACCCCGGTCATCGCCACCAGGGCCAGCGCCATCTCCCTTCGGCGCAGCCCTTCCCCGATGGCCACCGCGGCGAAGATCGCCGTGAAGACCGGATTGGTGTACTGAATCACCGTCACATCGGCAAGGGGAAGGCGGATGACGGCGTAGTAGAACGAGGTGAGGGCGACGAACCCCAGGGAGCCCCGCAGGAGAAGCAGGCCTCGACGTCTGCCCCGGACCGGGACCCCCAACCTCCGCAGGGTCAGCCAGGCGATGGCCAGGACCACCAGCGAGCGGGCTAGCACGATCTCCATGGTGGGAAACCGAGTGCCGGTCATCTTCACCAGGGCACTCATGAGGGCAAAGAAGAAGGCTCCGGCCACCATGTACCGGAGCCCCCTGGAGAACCGTGGGAGTGGCCCGCTAGTCATGGTCCGACGCGGCCTCCCTGCCCCGGTCCGGCTCTACGGACGCCGCCTGGACCAGGTGTCCCTCCAGGATCCCGTCCATGACCTCGAGCCCCTCTTCCACCCAGGCGAAGGCCGTGTAGGCGCCGTCCAGATGGGGCTGCCGGCCATGGGTGAGGAAGAACTGGGAGCCCTCCGTATCCTTCCCGGAGGACGCCATCCCCACCACGCCCCGTTGAAAGGGGACGGTGGTGAATTCGCTCCGGATGGTGAAACCGGCAAAGCCGGATCCGTCACCCCTCACATGATCGCCGCCCTGGGCCACGAAGCCCGGAATGACCCGGTGGAAGGGAGCTCCGACCATCCGCCCCGACTCCGCCAGGCCCACGAGGGTCTGCACCGTGAGTGGCGCCTGGGAGGGGAGGAGCCGCAGCACCACCTCGCCTCCGTCGGTCCTGAGGCGGAGACGGGGAGCCTCGCCAAGCTCCTGCAGTGCCGGCCAGTCGATGGTGGAGGTGGGCATCGGCGGATCGGTGCCGGGAGGACGCTGCCCCGTGATGCGCTCCAGTGCGAACCCCACCGCCGCGCGGACCTGGGGGTCCTCGTCGTCCAGCATCGCCTGCAGCTCCTCCGGGGCGGGGCTCGGCGCGAGGGCAGCGACAAGCCCTGTGACCGCGGTCACGACAGCGGGGCGATGCGGCCCCTCCTCCTGGAGTCGCGCCAGGCTCGCCTCGAGGATCGCCCCCCCGGCCCCCATCCCGGAGTACACCGAGGAACTCAGAGCATCCGCTGCCTGGATGGCCTCTACGGCGGATCCCCATGCCAGGCTGTGGAGGAGTGCCTCCAGGACCCGCCGCATGGTCTCGTCGTCCAGGGCGACGAACTGCCATCGCATCCCCAGTTCAGCCAGGGCACGGGCCCGAACCCTGGCCGCCGGGTGGTCCAGGGACTCCAGAAGAAATGCGGTGGCCTCGGGATTCCCCACCGATCCCAGGAGGCCGACTGTCCGGACACCGGCCTGCTCATCCACATGGGCCACTCGTCGGGCCCAATCCACCGCCACCGGCAGACCGGGCTCATCCAGCCAGAACGCCACCAGGGGAAGGTGAGCCCGCCACCGTTCCACCGGACCCTGACCCAGCTCCTCTTCCACCTGGGAACGGACCGGTTCAGGAAGGGAGATTCCTTCGGCCAAAGCCTCCGCAGCAGCAACGGCGACGTGGGGGGATGGATCGTTGGAGAGGGCATGGAAGAGGGCCGACCTCACCCCATCCGCCTCGAGGTGGGTCGGGTTCCCCAGGGCACGGGCGGCGGCCACGCGAATCCGCCAGTCGCTCCCCCCTGCGAGCCATCCCCGGAGCCGACCCACGTCGGCCCAGTCCCGGAGCTGTCCGATTCCAAGGAGGAGCTGGATCGCCGCCGGGTCGCTCCGGTCCAGCGCATCCAGTGACCGCCGTGCCCTGTCGCGTTCGGCTGCCCACCCCTCCGGTGTGGTGCTGCGCCCCAGGAGGTAGGCCCCGGCCTTTCGAACCGGAGGAGAAGGGTGCTCCAGCGCCGTCAGGACCTCGTCCACCAGCCCCGGCGCGTAGACACCGGCCACTCCCATTCGGGAGAGAGCCAGGATGCGAGCGGCCTCCTCCACCTCGTCTCGGGCCTCCCAGGTGACCAGGGCATCGGCCTGCCCGCGGGCTGCACGCTTCCCCAGGGCCTCCAGGATCCGGAGGCGTACGGAAGAATCCGTCTCCGTCTCCAACGCCGCCATGAGCCCCCGGCCGCCGTCCGGGAGTGTCACCTGCCCGAGGGCGAAGGCCGCCATGGCCCGGACCCGGGGGTCTGGATCCTCGAGCCGACGCTGGAGGCCGGCCACGGCATCCCCATCCTGGACCGAGCCCAGGGCCAGGGCCGCCCGCGCCCGCACCTCAGGGGTGTCCGAGTCGAGGGCAAGTCGGAGCGGGGCGGAATCCCGCAGGAGCTGGGCCTCCACCACCTGCATCAGCTCAGGGCTCTGCCACGGCACTGGAAGCGAAGGAAGGTCGGGGGCGGCGGCGGGAGGGACATCCTCCGACCGGGGTGGATCTCCGCACGCCGCGGACCCCAGAAGGATACCCGAGGCCAGCAGGCATCGAATGGCGTACGCCCTGGATATGACCATGGTCAACACTCCCCTCTCAGTGGATCCTTCCCTTCGCCGCAGGCGGGAAAGTCTCGCTTCGGTCCGAACGGGATTCAAGGTGCCGTTCCCTCTATCGGGACCGGAGCGCCACCACCACACCCAGGAGGATCAGGGCTCCCCCTCCCACCAGCGAAGGCCCTGGTTCCTCGGCGATGGCGGGGAGGAGCCAGGCGATGAGCGTTGCGCCCAGGGGCTCCCCCAGGACCGCCAGATTCGCCAGGTAGGCACGGACGTAGCGGAGCGCGTAGTTCACCCCGGTGTGCCCGATCATCATGGGTCCCGCAGCCAGGGCGGCGAAGACGGCCCAGTCCCGCCCCGAATACCCCTGCACCAGGGGCACGGACGGAGTCAGGAGCACCGCCACCAGGAGCACGCCGGCGGCGGCCCCGTAGACCAGGAAGATGTAACTCCAGAGGTCCAGTCCGGGGCGAAGCGCCCGGCCGATGACGTAGTAGGCTGCCGCCAGTAGAGCGGCACCCAGGGCGAGGGCGTCGCCCAGGAGAGCCTGCCCTCCCAGCGACAGATCCCCCCACCCGATCCACGCCGCCCCTAGTACGGCCACCCCCATCCCCATCCACTCGCCACGACGGGGTCGCTCCCGGAGGAAGAGGGCCGAGAGGATGGCCACGAAGAGCGGCTGGGTCGACACCAGAACGGCGGCGGACGCCACGGTGGTGTACTGCACCGCCGCGATCCAACCCCAGAAGTGGAAGGCCAGGAAGGTCCCGGCGAGAGCGGCCAGGGCCAGCCCGCGCCGCCCCACGGTGAAGAGCGCCCGCCGGGAGGACGGGCGGAAGAGGAGAACCACACCGATGAGAGCGACGCTCAGAAGAAGTCGCCACGCGGAGATGGCCAGCGCCGGAGCATCGCTGAACCGGACCAGGGGCCCGGCCCAACTGAACGCCGTAACTGCGACGATCAGCACCGGAACAGGCGGGAGCGGAGGCGCCGGGCGTGGCGAAATGACGGATTCTGGAGAGTCGGTGTTCTGCTGCATCGGGGCAACATATTGAAGAGAGGCCCCAATGCCATACCTTTGCGGGGCCATGGATGCCCAACCCCCCCCCACTGCGCCGAACGGACCGTCCCAGCCTTCGGGCGTGCCGGCACCGCACGGGGACTTCCAACCCGAGCCCTTCCGACCGGCGCCGTGGCTACCGGGTCCCCATCTCCAGACCGTGGGAGCCAAGTTCCTGCGTCCCCAGCCGGAGATCCAGCTCAGCCGGGAGCGCCTCGCCACGCCTGACGACGACTTCCTGGATCTGGACTTTGTCCACGGCCTCCCGGGGCAGGATGACCGCCCTCTGGTGATCATCCTCCACGGGCTGGAGGGCTCCACCGGCCGAGGCTACGTTCGGCTGGCCATGGCCGAGCTGGCGCGTCGGGGAATCCCGTCGGTGGGGATGAACTTCCGCTCGTGCTCCGGCGAGTTGAACCGGAGGCCCCGGTTCTATCATTCGGGTGAGACCGGCGACCTGGCCTTCGTGCTCCGAACGCTGGGCGAGCGCTGGCCCGGACGTCCACTGGGAGCCCTCGGATTCTCCCTGGGTGGAAACGTCCTTCTCAAGTACCTGGGGGAAATGGGCCGGCTGGGAAACCATCCCCTGGCGGTCGCGGCCACCGTGTCTGTCCCCTTCGATCTCATGGCGGGGACCCGGGCCCTGGAGGCCGGGACCATGGGACGGGTCTACTCCCACTACTTCCTCCGCTCGCTTCGGCGGAAGACGAGGGGGAAGGCAGACCTGATCCGGGAATGGGTCGACCTGGAGGGCGTCCTCCGCGCCCGAACCCTCCGGGAGTACGACGAAGCCGCCACGGCCCCCCTCCACGGCTTCCCGGGCGCGGAGGTCTACTACCGCCAGTCCTCATCGGCCGCCTTCCTGGAGCACATCCGGACTCCCACCCTCCTCCTTCAGTCCGAAGACGATCCCTTCCTCCCGGGCAGGGCCCTCCCCCTGGCTACGGTAAGGGCCAACTCCCACCTCCTGGCGGCCTTCACCTCCGGAGGCGGCCATGTGGCATTCGTGGATGGTCCGGGCCCGTGGAGGCCCGGATTCTGGGCAGAGCGGGAGGCGGCCCGATATCTGCAGAACGCATTCGGTCGGTTATATTGACCCCGAATCGTTCGGTCTCCCCCCCCTTCCCCCGGAAAAGGCCATGAAGTGTACAACCCCCTCCCGAATGAATCCGCGTCGAAGCGGAATGTCGATCCTGGCCCTTCTGGCCCTGGCCGTCCTCCCCCTTCTGGCGAGTCCGGGGCAGGCCCAGGCCCAGCAGGGAACCTCGGTGGAATTCACCGAGGTGACCTCCATGCAGGCCGCCGGCTTCCTGCAGCTCGTCGCCCGGCGGGCAGGCGGTGAGTCGACCCACACCATCCATGTCCTGGACGCGAAGATGAGGGTGGATGAGGGAGACGCCTCCACCGTCATGGACGCCGAGGAACTCCGGTGGCTCCTCCTCTTCCACGACATGGAGGCGTACATGGAGTTCGGCATCGGCGATGTGCCTGACATGATGGCCGCCATGGATGAGGCCCTGGCCCGGGCCGAGGCCGAGCTGGAGGCCGAACTCGCAGACGCCGATATGGACCGGGAAGAGTTGGAAGCCGCCATGGCTGAGGCCCAGGCCACCATGGATGTGAGCGTGGATTATGTGAACACCGGTGAGTCGCAGGTCATCAACGGGTACGCCGCCGATCGGCACCAGGTCATCGTGCGCGTCGAGGGCGCCGCCGACGTGGAGGGAGCCGAGGAGATCGAGGGTGGCGCGCTGGTGGTGGTTCTGGACATGTGGCTCTCGGAGGAGTTGGCCCGGGAGAACCCCCTCTACATCGGCCACGGTGATGGGGCGGACAATCCCTTCGTCCAGGCCATGCTGGCGAATCCCCAGTACCAGGAGATGGTGGACGAGATTTCAGCCGGCTTCGAGCCGGGAAATCCATCCTCGGAACTGGCCCTTTTCGGAATGGTGGACCCCCGGGTCGGGGCCGCCATGGATGAGGCCGTGACCCAGTTGGCCGAACTGGACGGAATGGCGGTGCGGACCACCGCCGTGGTGGCGCTGCTCCCGCCCCAGGTGGAGCTGGACACCGAACTCCTCCTGGCCTGGACCCCCGACGGCATGGGCGACCAGATCGTGGGCGCCGCCACCGAAGCGGCTCGTCAGGCGGCCCGGGATGCAGCGGCCGGCGCCGCCCGAGACGCCCTCCGAGGCGCGGTCAGCGGTCGTCTGGGTCGACTGGGACGCCGGGGCGGAGGCGACGAGGAGCCAGAGGAGGCGGAAGTGGCCGAGGAGGATCTGGTCATCCAACCCCTGCTCCGCTGGAACTCTGAAGTGACCCAGGTCAGGACCGTCGGTGTCCCCACCCCGGACATGTTCGTCATCCCCGCCGGTTACCGGGACTTCAATGAGGCACTGCAGGAAATGATGAGGCAGGGCGGCGCCACCGGCACTCGCTGAACCAGGCGCGACCCGCGCAGGAGCTCAAGGGAGCAGGCGGGCGTGCCACCCCTCGGCCGCCCGCCGCTCCCAGCGCCCTTCCCTGAGCTCGCCAAGGCGGACCAGGGCCAGGTCGAAGACTACCGTGTCGCCGGTGATTCTCCCCGCTGCCCCCGCCTCCCGGAAGAGGGGACGGCTGACCCGCCGGACCTCCCCATCCGTCTCCGGATCCCGATACCAGATGGGTCCGCCTCCCACCATCTCGACCCCAAGCTCCCGTTCCACGTCCTGGAGGAGCCTCCTCAGCGCATCGATGGAGCACCCTGTGGGCGGCGCCACCGATTCGTCCACGGCCACGAAGAGGAAGCGTCCTTCCCGCCAATCCCTGGCGGCGGCCAAGTCCTTTCCGTGCGCTCGCCACGCCTCGAGGAAACGGTCCACAGCTCCCAGGAGGTGATCCTCTTCCGAAGACTCCAGGATCCGGTCGGTGCCGAAGACCCAGAGGCGTGCGTCGTCGGGAAGGGCGGCGAGGGGGTCGGGGGAGGGATTCCGGGTAGCGGAGTGGTCGGTGGCGCGGCTGTCGGTGGTCATGGGTTTCTCGGGAAGGCGGGGAGTTTGAGATCTGGCCGATGGTGGGGGGAGCCTCCCTACCCGCCCTTCTCCTCGTTGGGCGGGAGTGGCGTGACCTCAAGGGGCCTTGGCGGGGCTTCCTTGTCCAGGAGCACCGCCACCCACTTCAGGTCCTCGGTGTTTTCCAGCATGATCTTCACGATCATGGTGAGGGGCACCGCCAGGAGAGCGCCGATGGGGCCCCAGACGAAGGCCCAGAAGATGAGGGACAGGATCACCACCAGGGTGGAGAGTCC
>PWZC01000250.1 GCA_003567615.1 Gemmatimonadota bacterium
CCTGGCCCTTCTGCTCCTTCCTCTCATTCTGGTCGGCTGTTTCTCGCACCAGGTGGTCGATCCCGCAGGAGTGGCCGTGGGCGAGGACGTTCGGGTCCGGATCACCGAAGCGGAAGCCCAGCGACTGGCACCTCTGCTTCAGCGGGAGAGCCGGGTCCTCCAGGGGCGGATCGTGGAGATCCAACCCACCCTGTTCCTGGACGTGGTGGTCCATAGCGATGTGCAGGGCGCCGCGGTCCGGAGTCTCCGGCAAAGGGTCGAGATCCCGGCCACGTCGCTTCTGGAGATGGAACGTCGAAGTCTGGACCGCCGTCGCACGGGATTTCTCGTCGGGGCCGGAGTTGGGATCGTGGCAGCGCTGGTGATCCGTGAATTTTCAGGAGATGCGGGTGGGGACACCCGCCCACCCCCCGACGGAAGTGGCGAGCTTCGGGGTGTCCCCCCGTTCCGAATCCAGCCCTGAGTCCATCAGCACGCCCGAAGCGCCCACGCCCGCCGGTGGTCGGCGTCCCGGTGCTTGACACCGGCGTAATGGAGGTGTCAAAATCACCCGGATACGAAGGGCCGTTCGGCGACTATCTGTTGTGTACAATCTACAATGAGAACACCCATGCACAGAATTCCGTGCGTGACCCGGCTGTTGCAACCCCGGGTCGAGCGATGGGCAGCGCTCCTGGCGCTCCTCCTCCTGGCGGTGACGGTTCCCGGGGCACTCCTGGCCCAGACGACCGGGACCGTGACGGGCCAGATCACCGACGCCCAGTCCGGGGCGCCGGTGGGGCAGGTGCAGGTCTTCCTCCAGGGGGCTGGACTGGGCTCCCTCACCAACGCTCAGGGTCGTTTCCCCCTGGCCAATGTGCCGGCAGGTAGCTACACGATCCGAGCCGAGCGTCTGGGCTACCAGGCCGGTACCGGCGAGATCACGGTAGCGGTGGGCGAAGAGACGGTCTTCAACCTGGCCATCGCCACCCAGGCTCTGGCGTTGGACGAGCTGGTGGTGACGGGAACGGCGGGTGCGGCGCGCCGCCGCGAGGTGGGCAACACCATCAGCCAGATCGACATGACCAACGTGCTGGAGCCGCCGGCCAACATGGACGCGCTCCTCCAGTCCCGGGTCACGGGGATGACGGTCACCCCGGGCTCGGGCTCGGTGGGGAGCGGGGCCCAGATCCGGCTGCGGGGGAACGTCTCCGTTGCCATGAGCAACCAGCCCATCATCTACGTGGACGGGGTGCGGATCCGGAGTGACGGGTACGCCAAGAACGTTCCCAACACCGGGTTCCAGAGCCGGAGCAACAACGACGTCTCGTCGCCGTTGAACGACATCAACCCGGCGGACATCGAGCGTATCGAGGTCATCAAGGGGGCGGCGGCCACCACTCTCTACGGCACTGAGGCGGCGGCCGGGGTGATTCAGATCTTCACCCGACGCGGCCGGCCCGGTGCGGCCCAGTGGACCATCCAGATGGACCAGGGGATGGCCCGGGTCCTCCCCTTCGGACCGGCCACAGCGGACCGGCCCCCGTCGGAGCCCGCACGGACCTCCGCCGGCGGTCGTTCCGAGTTCCTCTTCATCGATCCGTGGCTCCGGAACGCGTGGCAGCAACGCTATTCCCTCTCCGTGGCCGGGGGACGTGAGGACTTTCAGTACTTCGTTTCCGGGACGCTCACCGACAATGAGGGCGTGCTCCCCAACGACTACGAGGAGAAGGTCAACCTCCGGGGCAACTTCGCCTTCTTTCCTATCGACAACCTGCAGCTTCAGTGGAACACGTCGTTCACCTCGACGGAACTCAGCCATACGGCTTCGGGGAACAACGCCCATGGCCTGACGCTGAACGCTTTCCGGCGCGACCGGAACTACGCTTCCTCGGAAGACCGGGAAGCCATCGACCCCCTTCTGAATCAGGAGCTCATCAGCCAGGTCGAGCGGCTGGTGACGGGGGCAACGGCCACCTGGACCCCCACGCCCGATATCACGAACCGCCTCACGGTGGGGTATGACCTGGCGCTTCAGAACAACCGGAATCTCCGTCCCTTCGGCTTCGCTCTGGCGCCCACGGGGATCCTGTCCGACCGCCGGCACCGCTTCGCCACCCTCACGGCGGATCTGGTGTCGAGCTACAACTACCGGATCAACGAGGGTCTGCGCACCAGCTTTTCCGTGGGCGGGCAGATGGTCACCACCGAGACCGAGGAGACCGGCGCGTACGGCGAGAACTTCCCCGGTCCCGGCCGGCCGGTGGTGGACGCCGGTGGGTCCACCCTGGGCTTCGAGTCCCGGCAGCGCGTCATCAATGCAGGTCTCTTCGGTCAGCTCCTCTTCGACTTTCGGGATCGGTACTTCCTGACCCTGGGGATGCGCGTGGACGGAAACAGCGCCTTCGGTGAGAACCTGGGGCTCCAGAGCTACCCGAAGGTGAGCTTGTCGTGGGTGATCTCCGACGAGGACTTCTGGAACCCGTCGTGGGGACAGGTGAAGCTCCGCTCAGCCTATGGCCATTCCGGACGGGCGCCTGGTGCCTTCGACGCCGTGCGGACCTACAACCCGGTGGGGTGGGGTCAGGACCCGGCCTTCTTCCCCCTCAACGTGGGGAATGCCGATCTGGGCCCGGAGCGGACCGCCGAGTTCGAGGCGGGCTTCGACGGGGCGTTCGTGGACGATCGTCTGGCTGTGGAGTTCACCTACTTCAACGCCCGCACCACCGACGCCCTCTTCAACGTGCGCCAGATTCCGTCGTCCGGATTCCTGGGGAGCCAGCTCGAGAATGTGGGTGAGCTGAAGAACTCGGGGATCGAGTTGGGTGCAAACTTCACGGTCCTCCGCGGATCCCGTTTCGGATGGGATGTGGGTGGAAATCTCACCACCGTGAACTCCGAGGTGGTGAGTCTGGGCGGGGCACCGCCCTTCTCCCTGGGGAACTTCGGCTGGATCGTGGAGGGTGCTTCGGTACCGGTGATCCGGGCCCGTTGCGTTACCAACGCCGGGGAGCTCGCCGAGCCCGTCTTCCAGGATGACTGCGAGATCGGCCCGGCCAATCCGACCCGCATCATCGGAATGAATACCACCGTCTCCCTGCCCCGGGGCATGTCCATCACCACCCGTGGCGAGTACCAGGGTGGCCACTACATCTACGACCTGGCGGCCTTCAACGCCGTGACCCGCTCCGTGATCTGGGCCGGGTGCTACAACGTCTACAGCATCGAGCAGACGCAGGGGCGGGATGCGGTGCCGGCCGAGGATCGGGCCCGCTGCTTCCTCCCCACCCGGGCCGATCACCACATCTATCCGTCCGACTTCTTCAAGATCCGGGAGGTCACCTTCAACGCCCCGATTCCGGATCGGCTGGTGCCCGGTGACTCCCGGGCGACCTTCACCCTCTCCGGCCGAAACCTGTTCCGATGGACCAAGCCCGAGTTCCGCACCTTCGATCCGGAGATGTCCAACAACAGCGGGTTCGAGGCTGCCGTCCGTTCGATCTCCGAGCACATCCCCGGACCCTCCCTCTGGACCGCTTCGGTCCGGGTGAACTTCTGATGCGGAGAATGACCATGAAGCTCATGCGGAAGGGATCGGGTTGCACCGTGCGGGGGCTTGGCCTCGGCGCCCTGGGTGTGGCCGTATTGGTGGCCGGATGCGACTTCGAAGTGACCAATCCTGGACCCATCCAGGAGCAGTTCCTGGAAGAGTCACTGGCACAGCCTGCTGTGGTGAATGGAATGGGCCGTGCGCTGGCCCAGGGATTGAACTGGCTGAGCTACACGGGTGCCGCCGTCACCCGGGAGATTCACCCGGCCGGCTCCACGGCGGCCTTCGGGATCAGCAACGAGTGGTCGCAGGGTGAACTCCGGACGGATGACCGGAACCTGGACACGCACTGGAACCAGTCGAGCCGGGCCCGCTGGCTCGCCGAGTCCGGGGTGGCCAGGTTGGAGCGGGTCGGCTCCGATTCGCCCGAACTCCTGGTTCAGGCCCGCCTGTGGGCCGGGTATGCCAACCGGCTCATGGGAGAACACTACTGCGAGGCGGTCATCGATGGTGGGTCCATCCAGCCCCGGACCGAGTATCTGGACCGGGCCGAGCGCTACTTCTCGGCGGCGCTGGAAACGGCCAGCGGCAACCTGCGTCTGGCCGCCCTGGCGGGACGGGCTTCCATCCGGGTCCATCAGGGGAACTGGTCCGGTGCCGCCGCCGACGCGGCCCAGGTCCCCACGGACTTCGACTACTTCGTACCCTATTTCAGCGTAGGCTCCGACGATCAGCGGAACCGGATCGCCTGGGCCGGAGCCGGGACCCCCTACCGCGCCCACACGATCTGGAACACCCAGTGGGAGGGGTACGGGCTCAGCAATGAGAACCCCGACGGCGATCCCCGGATTCCGTATTCGTACACCCCCGGGGAGACCGGTGACGCTGCCATTCAGTGCTGCGGGCGGGTCCCCTTCAAGCGGCAGCAGAAGCACCCCACCGACGCTGCCGGTATTCGGCTGTCATCCGGTCGCGAGATGCGATTGGTGGAGGCAGAGGCCCAACTCGTGGCCGGAAACTGGAACGACGCCATGACCCTCATCAACGGCCTCCGGACCCGGGTAGGGATGGATGAGGTGACGGCGGCCAACGCCAACGAGGCGTGGACGCAGTTGAAGCGGGAGCGGGCCATCGAACTCTGGCTCGAGGGTCGCCGCATCGGTGACCGTTTCCGCTGGAACGCCACCGGCGCGCCTGGCGCCTTCCACGAGTTGGAGCTCCCGGGGGCCAACTCCAACCTTGTCCAGCAGGACTTCTGCTTCCCCATCCCACCGGCGGAACGGGAGACGAACCCCAACATCCCGGTTGGCTGACGCCAGGTGGCGATGGGTGGGCCCGGCCTGCAGGTGAGGTAGGTGCCGTGACATTGAAAGGGCCCGATCCGGTTTCCACCGGGTCGGGCCCTTGTTCCACGAAAGGTCCGCGTCGTCCCGGTCAGGGCACCTGTTCCAGCGTCGCCCCGTCGGGCATGCGGCGTAGGCGGTGCACCGGAAGCGCTCCTCCCACCCGCTTCTCCGCCGAAAAGGCGCCGATGCTGGCGAAGGAATCCACATCTTCCGGCTCGAGGAGGGCGAAGACGAGGGGGGCCAGGGGCTGGCCGCTCCGCACCAGATAGCCACCGAGGGGAAGATCCACCTCACCCACCTCCAGCGACGTACGGACACGGCGCTCCACATAGCCCTCCGCGGCGGCAGGGGCGTACTCCACGGCTTCCACCCGGAAGTGCTCCACCTCCATTTGCAGGGGTGCGGTGAACCGCTCCACCTGGACACCGTGACGCCGGAGCTTCCCGACCAGATCACTCCGGTGGGGCTCGATGAGGTAGCCCACCGGACGGACCCGGGACAGGGTCGAGACAGCGCTGTCCGCAAAGGGGATCCGGAGATCCAGGATCTCGCCGGTGGGCTCCACGCCGGTCCCGTCGGCGGTGGTCCGGAACTCGGGCATCTGGTAGTCCACGAGCCCCGATGAGACGAACTCGGCGGTGACCACCACCGAATCGGCCGGGTTCCACTGCGCTCCCCGCTCCATCATGCGGAGCCGGGCCCCTTCCACCGCCGCCACGATGTTCTCCCCCTCGTCGGCGACCCAACGAGCCATTCCCTCGAGCCCCAACTGCTGTTGGCGACCGCGGGAGACCAGGTGGATGCTGGGATCCTGTTCGCGCCTGGACTCGAAGAGGATGCTCACGGCACCGCGCGCCCCCCCGTAGTTCCGGAGGATCCGCAGGCCGTACCCCCCGGAGACGATTCCCTCCTCACCTACCCGCGTTGGATCCGACGGCTGGATGTGATAGGGAAAGTACGTGTACCCGGCCTCTTCCAGAGCCCCCTGGATGGCATCGCTGGCGGGCCCGGCGGCCAGCGCCCTGAGAGCCGGGTCCACATTGAGGTTCGAGGGATGGAGCGCGTAGAAGTCATAGACCCTGGGACCGGTCAGCTCGTGGAGGTCCACCATGACATGGGGCCGCCATGGGGTGAGAACCTCTTCCACCACAGCGCGGGACTCAGGGTTCGAAAGGCGGGTGTAGTCCCGGTTCAGGTTGTAGCCGGCGCGGTTCTCCCGGGTGCCCCAGGGGGGCGCCGCCGAGCCGTCGGGGCTGATGACCGGCACCAGGATGAAGACCATATGGTCGAGGAAGGGGGACAGCTCACCGAGAACGACCTCTCGTGCGAAGCGCATGAGCCCCTCTCCGCCGGCCGGCTCGTTCCCATGCACCTGGGCCCCGATGAAGAAGATGGGTCTCCCTGACGCCTGGGCCTCCCACGGCTCGGCGATCCCGGGGCGAGCCAGTACCACCAACTCCAGCGGACGACCTTCCCGGCTCCGCCCGATCTCCCGGATCCGCACCGTCTCCGGGGCGAGGGAGGCCAGGGTCCGGAAGAAGCCGCTGATCTCGTCGGGCGGTGTGATCTCGTCGGTGCCGCTCCGTTCGGCTCGGGTCAGGAGTGCGTCGGAGCCGTCGAGGGCGGCCCCGGGCGGTGCCTGCTGACCCAGGACGCCCGCGGCAGGAAGGAGGATGGATATCGCGGCAACCAGAAGGAGGGCCCCCGGAGACCTTCGACGGGGAGCTCCAGCAGGCTGGGAGGGGCGCACCCGGCGCCCCTCCCCACACACGTGCCTCAACAACTCCCGCCTCACTGCTCGGCGCTCGCCAGGTCGCGGATGACACCGGCCATGAGCCGCACCCGCTCCGAGTCGGCAGCTCCGGCCGCTTCGGCCTCGAGCTCGGTGGCGAGCTGGGCCAGTCGGTCCCGCCGGTCGGCACCGGAGGCCGCCTCGGCCGCGTCAAGCGCCGACCCGATGGCCGACGTCCGAGCCGACGGAAGTCCGTTGCCCCGGACGATCTGGTCCAGGTACGCCCGGGCCACCGGGAAGGCGGCCGGCCACACCAGCTTGGGCTGAGACTGGGGGTTGTACGTTTCCATGGTGACCAGCTTGGCCGCCTCGATCTCGTTTTCCGAGAGGTGCTCGCTGGGGGTCAGTTCCAGAACGTCCAGGCCGCGGGCCAGCTCGGAGGAGTAGATGTAGCCGTTGTACCAGTAGGCACCCCAGGACCCTCCGACCACCAGAACCTCGTCATCCACCGGCCCCCGATCGAAGTAGGCAATCTCCACCGGATCGTCGGGGTCGCTGAAGTCGTAGACGTTCACGCCGCCCTGGTACCACCCCTGCACCTTGATCTCCCGGCCGGGCACCGGAATCAGCCCGCCGTTATGGGAGACACAGTTTTCGGTCTCCGTCTGAGCCGCCGGCATCTTGAAGTACGACCGCTGATGGAAGCGACCGTTCTCGTCGATGATCAGGTGGACATTCCCACCCAGGTGGAGGGGATCCTCGGCCCGGCACCGGGGCCGGGTCCCGCCGCCCCATTCATCGGTGAAGACCACCATCCCGGCGTCGTTGCTGAAGACGGCGGTGTGCCAGAGGGAGAAGTTCTCGTCCGAGAGGGCGTCCAGGCGAACCGGGTTCTCGGGGTCCGAGGCGTCCAGGAGGATCCCGTAGCTGCCGCAGGCGCCGGCCACCAGGTTGTAGTGGGGATAGGCGGTCAGGTCATGGCATCCGGAGGGGCCGCCCCGGGTCCCTACCGGCGCGAGCCCCTCGAACATCCGGGAGTAGGCCACCACCTCGGAGGCCTCCGGCTCATCCAGCGGCACCCGGATGATGTCCACCCGGAACTGCGCGGTGTTCGGGTTCTCCGCGACCGATCCCGCCGAGCATCCCGCCATCTCCGCAGCGTCCCGGGGAAGGGATGATCCCCCTACGTAGATGTAGATCACCCGGTCGTCGGAGGGGTGGGGGACGATGGTGTGGGTGTGAGAGCCGCGGCAGGTCTGCACATTCTTCACGAGCCGCGGCGACACCGGGTCGCTCACATCGAAGATCCGCACCCCCAGCATCCGGTCCGCGCCATCTTCCACCCCCTGCGAGCCGCAGTCGATGCGGGACCTGCGGCTCTCGGCCGAGACGAAGAGGAGGTCACCCCAGATGGAAGGATCTCCCTGGTCGGTGGGACAGACCACCGTGCTCACCAGCTCAGGTCGGGTGGGATCGGCGATGTCCCAGATCATGAAGCCGCTGAAATTCCCCTGGTAGACGAAGTTGTCGCGGAAGGCCAGATCCGAATTGATGAAGGCCAATCCGGCAATGGAGTCGAACTCCGCAGGCTTCGGCGCCCACGAGGTGAGGCGCATGTTCATGAAGACCTGTTCCGCGGAATTACCG
>PWZC01000047.1 GCA_003567615.1 Gemmatimonadota bacterium
CCCTGCACGAAGATCTTGTGCTCGTAGAGGGCGATGAGGGAGCCCAGGGTGCGGGGGGTGAGACGGTCGAAGAGGAGTGTGTTGGAGGGTCGATTCCCGGGAAAGGTCCGATGGGGCGCCAGTTCGGCGATCCGGGCGGACTCCATTCCCGCCGCCGCCATCTCCGCCTCGGCCTCCTCCTGCGTTCGACCCCGCATCAGGGCCTCGGTCTGGGCCAGGAAGTTGGAGATGAGGACGTCGTGATGCTCCCCCAGCGGGTTGTGGCTGTGGCAGGGAGCCAGGAAGTCGGCGGGGACGAGGCGGGTGCCCTGATGCAGGAGCTGGAAGAAGGCATGCTGCCCGTTGGTCCCGGGCTCTCCCCACACCACCGGTCCCGTGTCCCACTCCACCGGGCTCCCCTCCCGGTCCACCGACTTCCCGTTGCTCTCCATGTCGGCCTGCTGCAGGTACGCGGGAAAGCGATGGAGGTACTGATCGTAGGGGAGCACGGCGTGGCTCGCCGCCCCGAAGAAGTTCGAATACCAGACGCCCAGGAGGGCCAGGGTCACCGGCATGTTCTCGGCCAGGGGCGCCGTCCGGAAGTGCTCGTCCATGGCGTAGGCGCCTTCCAGCAGCTCCCGGAACCGCTCCATCCCCACGGAGAGGGCGATAGGTAGCCCGATGGCAGACCAGAGGGAGTAACGCCCCCCGACCCAGTCCCAGAACCCGAACATGTTGGCGGGGTCGATGCCGAACTCCCGGACCCCCGACGTGTTGGTGGACACGGCCACGAAGTGCCGGGCGATGGCGTCCTCGTCGGCCCCTTGCTCCCTGAACCAGGCCCGGGCGCTCCGGGCATTCATGAGGGTCTCCTGGGTGGTGAACGTCTTGGAGGCGATGACGAAGAGGGTCGTCTCAGGGTCCACTCGGCGGAGCGTCTCGGCCAGGTGGGTTCCGTCCACGTTGGAGACGAAGTGGGATGTCAGCCGCTCATGTGCGTAGGGGCGCAGGGCCTCACAGACCATGACAGGCCCCAGGTCGGACCCACCGATGCCGATGTTCACCACATGTTCCATGGGGCGCCCCGTGTACCCCGTCCAGGCTCCGCTTCGGACCCGCTCCGTGAAGTCGGCCATGTGGTCCAGGACCCGCCGAACCTCCGGCATCACATCCTCGCCGTCCACCACGACCGGGCGGTCGCCACGATTCCGCAGGGCCGTGTGGAGGACCGCCCGATCCTCCGTCACGTTGATCCGCTCCCCGGAGAACTGCGCCTCCCGGAGGCGGTCCACTCCGGAGGCTCGGGCCAGCCCCACCAGAAGCGTCAGGGTCTCGGCGGTGATCCGGTTCTTGGAGTAGTCCAGGAGCAGGTCCTCCACCTCGAGGCTGAAGCGGGCAAAGCGCCCCGGATCCCGGGCGAAGAGGTCCCGCATGTGGTGACTTCGAATCGACTCGTGATGAAGAGCCAGGGCGCTCCAGGCAGCGGTCCTGTCGAGGTCCTGGGTGGACGTCCCGGCGGTCCGGGAAGGGGTGTCGGCGGTCACAGGTCTCCGGGGGCGGTGGGAACGGACGAGCGTGCGGGGCACAGTCGAATACCGGAACGCGGGACCCAGGGTCCGGGTCCACGGAACGAACCCAAGATAGTGGGGACGCCGCGCGCTACCGAACCCCGTCAGGCCACCGGCGACTCCAGGAGGGTCAGCGTCCCCCGAGCCGCGTCCACTTCCACCTCGATCCCCAGGGGAAGGGTGAACATGTCGGGGATGTGGCCGATCATGGAGCCGTACCAGACCGGGACGCCCAGGGTGCCGGTGTGCTGGTCCAGGAGCTCTTCGAGGGTGAAGGAGGCGAAGCCGCTTCCCGGGTCACAGTTGGTGCACCGGCCGAAGACCAGGCCGGCCATCCCATCCAGGATCCCGTTGAGGGCCAACTGGGTGAGCATGCGATCCACCCGGTAGAGCTCTTCCCCCACATCCTCGGTGAAGAAGATGCACCCGGTGGTGTCGGGGACATGGTCGGAGCCCAGGATGCTGGTGAACACGGTGAGATTCCCTCCCAGGAGCGGGCCCCGGGCCACCCCCGGCGTGAGGGTGAGGATCCGGTCCGCCGTGTGGGTCAGGTCGTTCCCCACCCGCACCGGGTTCTCCAACGTGTAGGCCTCCCCGTGGAAGAGGACTCGCCGGAAGTGCTCCGCCGTGAACTCGGTGAAGGGTGACATTCCCACCGGACCGTGGTAGGTGACGAGCCCGGTGTGCCGGTGCACGGCGTTCAGGAGGGCGGTCACGTCGCTGTAGCCCACGATCACCTTGGGATCGGCCCGCAGTGCGTCGTAATCAATCCGGTCCAGGATCCGGGCCGAGCCCCACCCACCCCGGGTCGCCACGATTCCCCGCACCGAGGGATCCCGGAGCATCCGATTCAGGTCCTCCGCCCGCTCCTCATCGGTGCCGGCGAAGTAGGCGTGGCGCGAGAGGACGTGCTCGCCGGTACGGACCCGGAGGTCCAGTGCCTCGAGCCGCTCCACCACAATGCGGATGTCGGTGGCGCTGTAGAGGGCACCGGCCGGGTTCACCACCGCCACCGTATCCCCCGGGCGGAGGCGCTCGGGCTTGACGAGGGGGAGCCGGTGGGGGGGAGCGCTGTGGTCGGACCGCCGGGTGGTGGGGACCGAACGGGACCTGTCCGCCCCTCCCACCGAGCCGGCGCTCAGCCCTGCCACCGCCGCCCCCAACGCCGCCTTCCGGAGAAACCCCCGTCGACTCACCTCATCCATGGCCCGTCCCCTACAACCGGAGCGTGTAGTTGATCTTGAAGGCCCCGCCTCGGGAAAGGGTCTCGAAGCTCCGGCGTCGCTCCGAAATCACCCCGTCCGGACCCAGGACCGCGTCAGCGTTCAGCCAGTTGTGGGTCCAGACCAGGAAGATGTCGTTCCCCGGTCGTACGATCCACCGGGCCCGGGCGAAGAGGCCCACGATCCGAGACACGTCGTCGTACTGGATGGACGACGATAACGAGGTGAAGGGGCTGGCGTCCCAGGATCCGTTGAAGCGCATCAGGTTCGTGTCGAATTCGCCCTCGGGCAGTCGCACCTCGTTCCGTTCCAGGTCGGTGCTGAAGGAGAAGCCCGGGAGCGGGCGGGCGGTCACCCCACCGGAGACCCGTCTGCGGGTCCCGGACCAGAAGTCACCCCACACCAGCGACGCATTCCCCGACACCGCACGCCGACCGGCGGTTCGCCCCGACAGTTCCCACTCGGTGGTGCTGTACGATCCCGGGTCCAACACAATGGGCCCGTCTTCGTCCCGTCGGATGGTGAAGGGTGTCAGAAGGCGCTCGAAGCCCCGCTTCACCTCCAGGGAAGCCTGGTCCCCGCTCTCGAACTGGGTCTCCAGGAGGGGGAAGTTGGCGCTCCGGGTCAGGAGCTGCCCCTCCAGATCCGTCAGATATTCCCAGAAGAAGGAGAACTGGAGCCGTCGGATGGCGTCCACCGACGGAAGCAGGGGAGCGATGGTCAGGGTGGGCTGGGTCCGGGCGAATCCGCGCCGCGGCACGAATCCCGCAGCGGGCGCATAGGCGGTGCCGAAGCTCCGATGCGAAGCGTGGAACCGGATCAGGTCGTTGGGGAAGTTGACCCGGAATCCCCGGGTGCGATGATCCCCCATCCGGTTCCACCCGCCCTGGAGAGGATCGGTGTGGACCACCAGGAACCCCTCGAACTGGGCGTTGTAGCGGCCGAAGAGGGACGAGGTGAAGAAGTCCATGTCCAATCCCACCGTATGCCGGTCCGGAGTGTCGGCGCCGGGCCCGGTGGCGTGGGCCCGCCTCGTGTAGATGGCGCCCATATGGGACTGCTGGAAGACGGCCTGCTTGAGTCGAGCTACGGTGAAGTCCTCGCCGGGAACATCGAATGCGCCCTCCGCCCCCAGATCGGACCGGAGGGTGGCGGTGCCCGTCCGCATCTGATAGAACCCGATCTCGCTCCGCCCCACCTGACCGATGAGCCGGGCTCCGGCCCGGATGGGAACCTCCTCGCCATCCACAAGGCCGATCCGCCGGGAGAAGAAGGGACGGGGACCGGAGCTGGGCGCGAAGTTGAAGACCCCGGACCCCTCCAGGAAGAAGTCCCGCTGCTCCGGGAATACCAGGGGAAAGCGGGTCAGATTCACCCGGCGCTGGTCCACCTCCACCTCGGCGAAGTCGGTGTTCACCGTGACGGCTGCCCGGAGACTGGGCGTGATGTTGTAACTCAGGTCCAGCCCGGTCTTGGCGTCGCCGTCCCACCCGGTCCCGGCGCTGGGTGACTGGTCTCCGGCGGCGGACAGATACGGCCGGGCCTGGATCCCCAGGCCCTGGGATATGCCCTCCAGTCCCTCAAGGCGTCCGGCGTGGACGGGGCGGAAGAGGGACTGGTTCCGACGCCATCCGCGCCAGAGGATCTCCTCGTTCCGCCGCCGGATGGTCCGCTGGAAGTTGATTCCCCAGGCGTCCACATTGGGGTCGAAATTGAGGGTGCTGAAGGGGATCCGGACCTCGGCGACCCACCCGTCGGGACGGATTCCGGTGCGAACGTACCAGATTCCGTCCCAGGACTTGTTGATGGAGGCCCCGCTCCCCGGCGTGATGATCCCGTCACCCATGAGTCCGGCCGGATTCACCTCGAAGAAGTACCCCGTGCGGCCGTCGCCGAAGGTGTCCAGGATCCACATGAAACGGTCATCGGACCCGAGCCCGGCGTTGCGCCGCCGCTGATGGGCGATGATCCCCTCGGGATCGTCATCGAAGAAGGCCCCGATGTAGAGGGCGTCGTCGTCGAAGAGAACCCGGATCTCGGTCTGACGGGTGGGTTCGCTTCCCTCCACCGGATCCCGCTGGGTGAAGTCCGTGATGGGCTGGGCCAGCGCCCACGCGTCATCGTCCAGGCGCCCGTCGATGCGGATCTGCATCCCGGCAGGGATCCGGGTGGCCACCAGCGGAGGATCGTCGTGTTCACCGGTTGGGGATGCGATGGACTCTTCCTCGGGCCCCGATGCGTGGAGGGGAATCGGCAACCCCAGCATGAGGGTCAGGACCAGAAGTAGACCTCCAAGGGCGGATGCCCAGGCCGCCGACGGGTCGAACCCGTGAACGGCGGACCACCGCATGAAGCCGGAAGGCCCTGACTGGGACGAAACGTGGACCATGATGGGACCGAGCGAGAGGAAGGCAATGCCGGTGAGGCGATGAAGCCGAGCAGTTGCCGTGTAGGAAGAAGGTTGAAAATACT
Organism: Gemmatimonadota bacterium; assembly: GCA_003567615.1. Lineage (GTDB taxonomy): Bacteria > Gemmatimonadota > Gemmatimonadetes > Longimicrobiales > Gaopeijiaceae > PWLA01. The sequence continues at coordinate 5,243 of PWZC01000047.1, forward strand.
GGCCGCGCGCCGATGAGGCGAGGGGCGGGGCCTGCCCACCGGACCGGCCACCTCGCAATCCCGGAGTTGACCGGTCCGGGTGCCCCATCTAGCTTTGCCCAATGCGTCCGGCACCTCTCCACCCCGTCCATCATCGTCGTCACGCGTCCCATGGGGGACGGGTGCGGGGCGGGGCGTGCGGCTGAGCGAGAACGGCCAAGCAGAAGACCCGGATACCCCGCGGCCCGTCCCCTGACCGGACGGGCCGCGTTTTTTTCGCCAACATTCGCCAATACACGAAGCGTCTCCCGTGATGAGAATTGCCGTACCCAACAAGGGCCGCCTCTCGGAGGAGTCCCTCAAGCTCTTCGAGAAGGCCGGGCTCCGGGCCCAGTTCCGGGCGGACCGGGCGCTGGTGGCCCGGCTCGGCAGCCACTTCCAGGCCATCTTCGTCCGGGCACAGGACATCCCGGAGTTCGTGGCCGACGGAGCCGCCGAGTTCGGCATCACCGGGGCCGATCTGATCCAGGAGAATGCCAGGCCGGAGGTGGAAGAGCTCCTGGACCTGGGCTTCGGTCACTGTCGCCTCATCGTGGCGGTCCGGGATGAGAGCCCCGTGCAGTCCCCGGAACAACTCGCCGAGGGCACTCGGGTGGCCACCTCCTTCCCGGGGTTGGCGAAACGCTACTTCGCCTCCCTGGGCACCGAGATCAAGGTCGTCCCCGTCTCGGGTGCCGCCGAGATCGCGCCCCACCTGGGCGTGGCCGACGTCATCGTGGACCTGACCTCCACCGGCTCTACCCTCCGGGTGAACGGACTCCGGGAGGTGGGGACGATCCTGGACTCCAGCGCCCGCCTCGTGGCCAACACCGAGGCGCTGGCCGCCGTCGACGCCCGAGAGGTGGCCGACAATCTCACCACCGCACTGGAGTCGGTTCTCCGGGCTCGCCGGAAGCGGTACCTCATGTCCAACGTCCCCCGGGACCGTCTGGACGAAGTGCGGCAGATCCTGCCGGGCATCAACGGACCCACCATCGTGGATGTCCTGGACCAGGGTCGCTGGGTGGCGGCCCACGCCGTGGTGGATGAGGACCAACTCTACGACACCATCGCCCGACTGAAGGGTCTGGGAGCCGAGGGCATCCTGGTCACCCGCATCGAGAGGCTTCTGCCATGACCCCCGACATGGATCTGCAACTGGCCTTCGACGGCGCCCTGTCCGACATGGACGGCGCCACTCGACGACGCCTGGTGGACCGGCGTCCCCTTGATGAGGACGCGCTCCGGGAGCGTGTGCGGGAGCTCCTGAACCGGGTCCGCCGCGACGGGGACCAGGCCCTTCTGGCCATGGCCCGGGACTTCGATGGGGTGGATCTGACCTCCCTCGAAGTTCCCAGGGAGCGCTGGGTCCACGCCCTCCACACCCTTCCCCAGGGTCTGCGACTGGCGCTGGAGCGGGCCGTCCGGAACATCGAGGCCTTTCACCGGGCCCAGATCCCGGCGGATGTGGAGGTGGAGACCGAGCCCGGTGTTCGCCTCGGGCGCCGGAGCACCCCCCTTCCGGCCGTGGGCGTCTACGCCCCCGGCGGCCGAGCCGCCTACCCGTCTTCCGTCCTCATGGGTGTGGTTCCGGCACGCGCCGCCGGTGTCCCGGAGATCGTGGTCTGCTCCCCGCCCGGACCCTCCGGGGAGCCGCCCGCCGAGGTCATGGCGGCGTGCGCCCTGGCCGGCGCCACCCGCCTCTTCGTCCTGGGCGGCGCCGGTGCGGTGGGTGCCATGGCCTACGGAACCGAGACCGTTCCCCGGGTGGAGGCCATCGTGGGCCCCGGGAACCAGTGGGTCACCGAAGCCAAGCGCCAGGTGGCGGGGGAACTCCGCATCGACTCCCCCGCCGGCCCCTCGGAGGTGCTGGTGGTGGCCGACGGGGGCGCCGATGCGGAGCGGGTGGCCCTGGAGCTCATCGCCCAGGCCGAGCACGACCCCGAGGCGGCGGTGGTGGCGGTGACCTGGTCCCCGACGTTGATGGCGGCCGTCCGTGACGCGCTCCGGACCCAGGTGGCCCGGGCTCCCCGCCGCGAGGTGGTGGAGACGGCGCTGGCCGACCGGGGTGCTCTGGTCCTGACGGCGGACCGGGCCGAAGCCATGGCCTTCACCCGGGAATATGCCGCCGAGCACCTGGCGCTCTACACCGCCGACCCCCGAACCGACCTGCAGGAGCAGACCACCGCCGGTACCGTCTTCGTGGGGGAAGCCGCCACGGTGGCGTTCGGGGACTACCTCACCGGCGCCAACCATGTCCTCCCCACCTCGGCCCGCTCCCGCTCGTTCTCGGGGCTCTCGGTCCTGGACTTCCTGCGCTTCTTCACCTGGCAGGAGTTGACGGAGGAGGGCGCCCGGAGCATGGCCGAGGACGTGGGGCTCCTCGCCGACGCCGAGGGGCTTCCGGGGCACGCCGCCGCAGCCCGGGCACGGGCAACCGCCGCAGGCACAGGTCAGCCACCGGCGGGCGGCGAGGATGCACCGGAGGGGGAGGAGATCCCATGACGCCCTTCCCCCGTCCCGATTACGCCCCCCTGGAGCCCTACGCTCCGGATCGGCGCCCCATCGCCGTGGATCTCTCGGACAACACGAACCGTTGGGGGGTCCACCCGGATGCCCTGGCGGCGGTGCAGCGAGCCTCCCCCGAGGACTTCCTGCGTTACCCCCCCGTCTACGCCGACCATCTGCGGACGGCGGTAGCGGAACGGTTCAACGTTCCCATGGAGGCGGTGAGCACCGGGTGCGGCTCCGATGACCTCCTGGACTCCCTCTTCCGGGCGGCCGGTGTCATGGGCGAAGGGGTCCGCTTCATCCCCCCCACCTTCTCCATGATCGAGATCTTCGCCCGTATGAATGGCCTTGTGGCCATGCCCCTGGAGCGGGAACCGGGAGCCGGTCCGGAGTCGCCCTTCGGCCCGCTTCCGGATCCGGA
>PWZC01000063.1 GCA_003567615.1 Gemmatimonadota bacterium
AGCAGCTTCAGCTCGGCCTCCTGGTATCAGCAGGCGGGCACCGGTCCACCCCAGTGGGCCTGTCAGGGTAGCCGCGGTCCCTTCGGAGGGTCATCTTCGAGCCATGACGCCTCCGCCCCCTTCGCCCTCTTCGGCTCGTCCCCCCTCGTCCCGCATCCGTTTCCACCTGGAACGGTTTCTCCTTCGCGGGGCCCAGTATCGTCTCCTCTTCATTGCGGCCGTCATCGGACTTCTCTCGGTGGGAGCCGGGGCCATGGTCCTGGTCTTCGGCGGGTTCTCATCTCTTCCCGAGGCGACCTGGTGGGCCTTTCTCCGCCTCACCGACCCCGGGTACCTGGGCGACGACGAAGGGGCGCTGGTCCGGGTGATTTCCACGGCCCTCACGGTGGCCGGCTACGTGGTCTTCATGGGGTCCCTGGTGGCCATCATGACGCAGTGGCTGAACAGCACGATCCAGCGTCTGGAGCGGGGGATGACTCCGGTCAGTCGGCAGCACCATGCAGTGATCCTGGGCTTCACGAACCGCACGGTGGCGCTGGTCCGGGAGCTCCTCCTGTCGGAAGAACGGGTCCGGAAGTTCCTCCTCCACCGGGGGGCCCGGGCCTTTCACGTGGTGATCCTGGTGGAGGAGGTCACCCCCCAGCTTCGCCAGCAGCTTCGCGACGAGCTCGGCGAACTCTGGGACGAGGGCCGGATTACCCTCCGCTCCGGCTCCCCCCTCCGGGTGGACCATCTGGACCGGGTGGACATTCTGCGCGCCGGCGTGGTCATCCTCCCGGGGTCGGACCTGGTGGCCCAGGACGAGGGCGCCGTGGCGCTGGATGCCCGGACAGTGAAGACGCTCCTGACCCTGGAGCAGGCGGCGGGGGAGCGGGGGGTGGCCGACCGACCCCTGGTGGTGGCCGAAGTCCACGATGTCCGGAAGGTGTCGCTGGCCCGGCGGGGCTACCGGGGACCGGCGGAGTTCATCGCCTCCGATGCCGTCCTCTCGCGGCTCATGGCGCAGAACCTCCGACACCCCGGGCTCTCTCGGGTCTACGGGGAGCTCCTGTCACAGGACGCCGGGAACGAGATCTACCTCCCCGAGGCTGAGGAGCTGTCGGGGGCGCCCGTGGGGGAACTGGATGCAGCCTTCCCACTGGGAATCGTCCTGGGGCTGGTTCGGATCGAGGGTCCCCAGGTCCGCCCCCTGCTGAACCTTCCGCCTGACGAGGTGGTGCAGGCCGGGGACCGAATCGTAGTGGTGGCCCGCCGGTGGGGAGATGTCCAGGCCGCCGCCCGACGACCCCCTTCCGGTCTCCCCATACCTGGGGAATCCACGGCCGGCGGGACAGTCCCGCCGGGAAGAGCCATCCCTGTGACAGCCGCCACCGAAGGGGACCCGGGTCCCTCCCTGCCGCGGCCCCGACGTATCCTGGTCCTGGGATGGAGCGTCAAGGTCCCGGCGCTGGTCCGGGAACTGGGAGCCTACCGGGGAGAGTCCTGGGAGGTGGACGTCTTTTCACGGGTGGACCCGGCCCGCCGTCGGGGGATTCTGGAACGACACGGCGTGGGAAGCGGTGTCACCCTCCGGCATCTGGAGGGCGACTTCACTGTGCATAGCGAGCTCCTCCGGATCGGCCCTCTCGACTACGACGGGATCCTCCTCCTGGGGGGGGATCGGCACCGGAGTGGGGGCGAGGCCGACGCCCGCACGATCCTCGGGGCGCTCCTCCTCCAGGAGCTTGCCGCCCAAAAGACGACCCCGTCCGCCATCCTGGTGGAAATCCTGGACCCCGAGAACCAGGACCTGCTGGATCGAACGGCGGCCGCCGATGCGGGCCGGGAGCCGCCGGAGGTCCTGGTTACCCCCCTCCTGGTGAGCCATGTCCTGGCGCAGGTGGCTCTCCGAAGGGAGCTCCGGGCCGTCTTCGACGCCCTTTTCACGGCAGGGGGCCCCGAAATCTCCTTTGTTCCGGCCTCCTCCCTTGGGCTCGAGGGTCGGGTGGCCATGGCGGAGGGGGCGGTCGCCGCCCGGGGATCGGGGCTCACGGCGCTGGGGGTGCGCCCCCACGGGGCTCCGCCGATCCTGAACCCGGGGAACGAAGGGGTGTGGGAGGCCCAGGCGCTCCACGTGGTGGTTCTGGGGATCCCCCCGGGGGAATCGGGCTCGAGACCTTGCCCCGCCTCGGGAGTCTGAGGCAGTTCAGCGGGGAGCCGTCCCCGAGCACTCCGCCGAGATAATGGAGGCCGCCGTGGCTGCACCGGGCCTCCGCCGAAGCCTGCGGGACCCACCGTAGCCAAGCCCCACCGTCATCAAGCCGCTGCGCTGTCCAAAGACCGGCGGGCTATCCTCACACCGGCGCACTGTCCAGGGTCTCCCGCGCCCTGGCCTCCAACTCCCAGGGGATGTCCCGGGTCCGCTTCCACCTGGCGGAGGGGGTGTAGGCACCCGGCCGCACCCCCTGCCCCTGGTGCGTGGCCAGGAGGTTGGAAAAAGGGTCTTTCAGCGGAGGCGGAGGCGCTACATCGGGGAGCGGCCACCCGTTCCGGTCGAAGAAGCGATGCGTTCGTTTTCGACAACGTGCCGGTCGTGATGAATAAGCAGGGATCCAATGGAAAGGTACGTCGCCTCGCTCTTTCCACCCTTCCTGACCCTACCTGAACACCAATACTTTCCGGCAATATTGACAACCAGCTCCCCCCCCCCGTAAGATCCACTGGCATTGATGTAAGAAGCGCATTGAACGGTTACGGACGAGCTGCGCAGAGGACGCCAGTCGTCTTTTTGGGGCTCCGCTGCTGTCCCCGTTGGCTACGGTGCCCACCTTCGCCCTCTGCCTCGCCTCATGTCGCTAGGGTGGTGAAGGCGTTCTGAGCCATCGGTCTAGCGGCTGAACTCTCTATTTCCGGGAACGTTCGAAGGAGCGTGGCGGTTGAGTTGATGTGCTGCCCCGGCGCCGCTCTTGAGCCAGCAGCACTGAAAGCCCCGCGATCAAGGTCGCTGAAGACCCCCTAACCACCCAACCGGAGAGATGACAATGAATCCCACCACGGCGAACACCGTTATCGTAGGTTTTCTCATGGCCATCGCGCTGGGAATGGGGTTCGGCGTTAGTCCTGCGGCAGCCCAGGGCTGTCCTTGGTGTGTAACGCCAACTACCTGCGCGACAGTGAATGAGACCGCCGCCCACAGTTGCACCGTTACCGCAGAGGAGGGTTGTGATATTAACGGCTTCTGCATTATCGCCCAAGCGACTCCCAATATGGACATAGGTTCCGAGACGAATGCATTCGCTGAGCTCGTGCAGAATGGAACGAAGACGATTGACACCGAGCCCTGGGGGTCCGTAGAGTTCGCACGGATCGAGGATGATCTATATGGGTTATGGTCGTGCAGTGGCTCGCTGATCGCTATGGCGTTGGTCGATGGGAACGTTGTCAGGCATTTAGACCTTGCCCCAATTCGTGATGATCTTCACCTCATGAAGCTAGTGGCCGAAGGCGACCACAGACCTCAGCGGCCTTGATTATCGAGCAGTCCTTTGACGCACCACCTCTCCCGCACTGCGATCTCGGACGGAGAGCTTCCCTCTGGATCCGGCGTGTAGATGTTCCGAGGAAGGACTCGGGATGTACAGCCCAGCCCTTAGTCTCCAACGGAGGGGCCTCCGAGGACCAAGGCCACTTCCTTCGAAGCGTGGCGGGACCGGGCCCGGGGCGCGAGGCTCCTGGACGATCCTCAACTGCGGCGGAATCTAGCGCACGGCCCTCCGCAGTCGGGGCGAGGTCCAGAGCGTCTACCGGATCGAGGCGAAATGTGTCGTTCTCTCTCGCCTGAGCAGCCACCTCGCGGTCGCCATGTGACTGCAAGGCGGGCCCGTACCGTAGCTGGGGCCTTTCCTCGTGCCTTGTTCCCTGCGGGGGACGGGAAAGTCCCGGGGCCTGACAACCTGCCACCGGAATAATCTGAGCCCATCGCACATGTCCACCTATCGGAGGCTCTCTATGGCGCGAGCCCACTTAATCGGATTGATTTCTCTGATCGCTCTCCAGCCCCTCGCCGTGCATCCTGTGTTGGCGCAAGCCATTGAGGTGGAAGAAGTCTGGAGGGACTCGGGCCCAGGTATCTCCTGGCTTGCCGGCGCCGTTGTCATGGATCAAGAAAGGACCATCGTCGGCCTAGATGGGTTCACGAGAGAGTTGGTGGAGATACGATGGGACACGGGGGAACGCCGGTCGTTCACAGTTCCTGGACCTTCGACTCCGGACTTCGTGGGCATGGCGCCCGGTGGGATCGCGATCCTCTCCGTCGAGCAGCAGCAGGTGCAGGTGCTGGCATGGGGCCCACCGCTCCGACCCCTCAACTCGTTCCGGGTACCCGGGCCGCTTTTCTTTCCGAAGGGACTCGTCGCCACGCCCGAGTCATTGGTGCTATCCGCAGGGATAGCAGGCTCAAACCATGGCGTCCATGTGATCTCCTCTGATGGAGAGATCGTCTCCAGCGCAGTACCGAACCCCGAAACGGCTCAGCCTCTCACCGGTAGGATGGTGGCAGGAGGAGCGCTAACTAAGTCCAGTCGGGGAGACATTCTCTTCTCTCTCGCCGATTCCCATCTCCTAGGGACCATAGATCCCGCAACGGGAGACCTCAGCGTCGTCGCTCGCGACCCCGAGATCCAGCCTTCGGTGGGGGACGCGTTTCTCATGACTGATGAGGAGGGGCGACGACGGTCTCGTTGGAATTTCCCGCGAGGTGGGGGTGCCGTGCGGCTATCGGATGGATCGTTGGTTCACGTCATCCGCTTCGCGGAAGAGGATCGCAGCGTTTGGGAGGTCTATTCCCCGGATGGGGAGTTGCTGGGACGGGTGCAAACCCAGGGTGCCTACGAGATCTGGGGAACCACCTCTCAGGATCAGATCGTGGGGACCGTTCTCTCGGACGGTCCGCGGTCCCTGCCTGTCCTGCTCTGCGTCAGCGTGCAGGGAGGGAGCGTTTCGTGCGAACAGGACTGACCATAGGGCTTCTCCTGCTGTTCGGTCCGTTGGGGTGCGGGGTGGAGTCGGGTACCCAGGTACGGTTTTCGCCGGAGGCCGACCTCGAACTCCTCTTCTCTACCGGCGAGGGATGGCCGGTCGACGGCGTCCCGGGACAAGCGACGGCGGATTCGGTCCTGATCGGTCTGGTGGCGGATGCGGCCATCACAGCAGAAGGTGGGCTGGTGGTCCTCGACGCCTTCGGCCCAAGGGCGCTCCGCTTCTCATCGGAGGGGGCCTTCCTGGGTGAGTTCGGCGGGCCGGGGGAGGGACCCGGGGAGTTCTCTACCCCGGCCAGCGTCGTCTCTCTCGAATCCGGCGTGAGTGTCATCTGGGATCCTGGCCTGGGGCGGATGTCGGTGTTCGAGGAGGATGCAACGTTCCTGCGATCCTGGTCGGTGCCCGAGTTCACACTCACTGCGACGCGCAGCCTCTTTTCGGGAGAGGGGGACAACCTCTTCCTGCGGGTGAGCGGACACGAACCCCGCTCCGGCCTTCGCCCCCGTCCGTTCTCGTTCGTCCGGTTCGACCTAGCGGGCTTGGTAGGGGATACGCTCCGCTTTCCCGGCGATCGGGTAGAGGTCCCACTCATCGAAGGGCCTATCCAGGACGCCGTCCCCTTCGCGCCCTACCCGGATTGGACGGTTCTGGTGGACGGCACCATCGCGGTGACCCCCCGGCGCGACTACCGGATTACCGTCTTCGGCTCAGGGGGCGATATCCGGTGGGAGGTAGACAAGGAGGTTTCGCCGGTTCCTGTCCTCCCTGAAGAGGCGGCAGTCTGGCGGTCGACGCTCACAGAGGTGGTGAGGCGGCTTCAACCCGGGTGGCGCTGGGAGGGAGGGGACATTCCCTCCCTCAAGCCCGCCATCCGAACTCTCCTGCCCGCCGACGACGGACGATTGGTGGTGATGCCCCACAACCTGGCTCGGTCCGATCCTGAGCGAACGGGGGTCGGGCGCTGGGCTGAGCTGGATGTTGTTCACGTCTACTCTCCGTCCGGCGAGTTGAAAGTGGCGTTCAGTCTGCCCCCCGGATCGAGGCTGCTTCGGGTGAGGGGCGACCGAGTCTTGGCTCTCTCCAGGGGTGCGCTGGACGCCCCTCAACTGGATCTGTATCGCATGGTTATCCCGTCGCAACCGTGAAGACAAATTTCTCCCCCCTGCGACGGAGTAGGTTTCAGTAGCCTCCGTCAGGGAAGGATGGGGGCGCAGTCCGGAGCAAGGTGAGGTATTGTCAAAAGTTGTGGATTGCGATTATCAAGCGGCGACCCTCTCCACGTCTTCTTGGTCCTCTCGCTCCGGCTGTTCTCCGTCGATGAACGTGGCTCCAGCCCGGACGAGCGGGAGCAGGTCCGCGGCGTTCAGGCGCCTCCAGCGCTCCTCTGCCATCCGTAGGAGCTTGTAGACCATCACGATGCCCCGCTTCCTCAAGCTCCGCCCTTTCGTGATCCGTTGCCGGAGCCGCACCGTCGCGAAGCTCGACTCGATCGGGTTCGACTCCGGATCGCGGAGAGCTGAGCGTCTGGGTGTAGGCGGGGAAGATCCCATCCACAGCGGGCCGGTCCCCATCCGTGGGAGGAGGGGATCCGATGTCTACTGGCAGGCATGGACCGGTTCACTGCACATTCCCGGAGAGACGCCCTCCGGATGGAGCGGCTACCGGATGATGACCCTCACCTGACCTCATCCCACCGGCTCGCTATCCAGCGCTTCAAGGGCCCTGGCCTCCAGATCCCATGGGATATCGGCGCCCCGCTTCCACCTAGCGGAGGGCGTGTAGGCATCCGGCCGCCCCCCCTCCCTCCGGTGCGTGGCGAAAAGGTCGGCTAACGGGTCCTTGAGCGGCGGCGGCGGAGCCACGTCCGGGAGCGGCCACCCGGTCCGGTCAAAGAAACGGATGCGTTCGTTCACGATCTTCACCGTGAACCCCTCCTCGTGGACAGCGCGATGATGGAAGCGGCAGAGGAGGACCAGGTTGGACAGCTTCGTCTCGCCGCCGTCGGCCCAGTGGACGATGTGGTGACCCTCGCAGAAGCGGATCCCGCATCCGGGGAAGCGGCATCCTCCGTCCCGAATCTCCAGAGCCCGGCGCAGGGCGGGGGGGATAGTCCGGGTGCGACGGCCCACGTCCAGCACCTCGCCGTTGGGTCCGCGTACCGCCTGCACCACTGCGGCATCGCAGCAGAGTCTCCGGGAAGTTTCCGCGGAAAGTCGGGTACCGTCCGATAGGTGGGAACGGCCGGGGGCGTGCTCAAGGAAGTGGGGGTGGGAAGGGGCGTCGGTGGGGCGGGAGGCAGCATCCTCCCCACCGCCGCTTCGGAGCGTGGCCATGTCCACGTGGAGCGCCACCTGGTAGCGCTCGGGGCGGGTGCCGGAGAGGGGGGCGGCGTGTTCGTGGGATGCCAAGGAGCCTTCGCCGCAGCCGCACCGTCCATCGGCGGTGTCTGGATGTTCGGGGGTGTCTGGGTGCTCAGGGGTGATCATCGATGTGGCGGATTCCGCCGCTGCCGGGGTTGGCGCCTCCCCGGAAATCTCCGCGGAAACGCCTTCGGTGCAGGCCGTCACGCTCCGGGGGCCATCGGTGGTGCCCCGCTCGGACGCCTCTCCGTCATCCGCGTCCACGTCGCCCTCCGCACCGCCATCCACAAGCCCCCCCATCCCAACCCGCAGCGCCTGCTCCACCAGGAGCCCCATCCCATCGGCCCGCCGCTGCCGGGGCGTGATCTCCCTTACCGCCGGCCCCATGGCCGCGCCCTCCGGAGCCCAGTCCCGCTCTGAGCGGAAGAGGGCATCCCCGGCCGCCTCCAGCGCCCGCATGAGGAGCGCGCCCACCTCCGGGTCCAAACGCCCCCGGACCAGGTACATCCCGTCCTCGTCGGGAGATACGGAGAAGAACCGGCTCCGGTGCCGCTCCCGTTCCAGGTCAATCTCGTCCTTCCGGCAGAGCTTCTTCCAGCCTCGCACCATCGTCTCCAGTTGGGCGGCAGTGCACTGACGGGCGAACTCCACCAGCGTCTCTTCCTCATCGGGGGTGGCCAGGTCATCGGCTACCCGGCTGAGCGCCCGGACCTTGGAGAAGGAGAGCTCGCCCCGGGACATGGCCTCCGAGGTGAGGGGGAGATTCTCCAGCGCCCG
>PWZC01000415.1 GCA_003567615.1 Gemmatimonadota bacterium
CAATCAACAGATGTCGACCCCCGAAATCAATCTCGGTCCGACCAGGACGGGCAGGAGGCTCCCGGAGAATGGGGACACGCCCCCCGGGACCGGGAACACCCGGGCCGGTCCGCCTGGATCCACTCCACGAAAGACGAAGAAGGTCGAAGTCCCGTTCGAGCTGAAGGGTTGGGGTCAGGTGCAGGACCCTTCCGCTGCGGCCCGTCCTGATAAACTCCAGGGCGGCGGCGGTTCCTGCCTCGTCCAGGGGCGGCCCCGCCTCGCGCGCCAGGGCGCGCAGAGCCTCTCCCTGAACGGTTCCGGGAAGGTCCAGGAAGGTTTCGCGTTCGAAGGTACAGAACCCGTCTCCCCGGTCCACACGGAGGCGCTGCAGCACGGGAGCCAGGAGCGCATCCAGGGCCCGCCCGGTTCGTCGGGCGTTACGGGACAGGCGCAGGATCGCCTCCCGGGCCCCGGGATGGATGTCGGTGATGCGGGGCAGGAGTTCCTGGCGAATCCGATTTCGGGCAATGCCCAGATCCTCATTGGACGGGTCCAGACGTCCCGGCACCCGGTGCCGTCGCGCGTAGGCCACGAGTTCAGCTCGCGATTCGTCCAGGAGAGGGCGCGCCACTCCCGGCTCCCGCCGAGCGGGGATCCCGGCGAGCCCCCGCACCCCCGTGCCCCGGAGGACCCGGAAGAGCACCGTCTCCATCTGGTCCTCGGCGTGGTGGGCCGTGAGCACCATGGCGGCCTCCTCCTCGGCCCGGACTCGCTCGAGGAAGGCGTACCGGAGGCGGCGGGCTTCGGTCTCATTCCGGACCGGGCGCTCTGCCTCTCCCATTCGCACGGGTACCCGCCACGCTCCCGCGACCCCGCCTACCCACTGGGCATCGGCCCCACTGTCTCGCCGCATGCGGTGGTCGAAGTGTGCCGCAACCACACGGAGGCCGAGGCGCGCCAGCGGGAAGCGGAGGAGGTGGAGGAGGACGCACGAGTCCATCCCCCCCGACAGCGCCACCACCACCGTCGACCCGGAAGGCGGCCCCCCCCACCTCGACCACGCCTCACGCACCCGTCCCGGAAGGTCATGGGCCTCGTCCCGACCGCGGATTCCCGGGTCCGCCGCCGACCGCCCCGTCACCCCACCCATCACGACCCCGCCCGTCACGCCCGCAACCCCGGGGGAAGGGGGCGTCCGGTGCGCTGATGGAGGACCTGCGCCAGGAGGTCCGGCCGGTCCGTCTGGATCCCGTCGACACCCCAGTCCAGCAGCTCCTCCATGCGCACCGGATCATCCACCGTCCAGACGTGGACGGGAAGGTTGCGGCGGTGGGCCTCGCCAATGAGTTCAGGCGTGGTCACCTGACGCCCTTCCCAGCGATAGGGAATCTGGAGGGCGTCGGTGGCGGGGGTATAGGGCCCTCCCCCGGGGAGCCTGTGGGAGAGGAAGAAGGATCGGATCTGCCGCCGGGTGGCTGAAACAGGTCCACCATAGCCCAGGGCATCGGCACGCCCATTCTCCTCGGCCGACGCCAGCAGCACCCGGTCCTCTTCCCCCCGCTCCCGGAGGAGCTGCACCAGTCGGGGCTGGGCCTCGGGATCCTTGGCGTCCACGTTCAGTCGCGTGGTGGGAAAGCGATCCAGGACTTCGGCGAAGACGGGGATCCGGACCCCCCGGCCCCGGAAGGAGGTCCGTCCCTCCGGATCCACGAAGCGAGCCCCGGCATCCAGGGCTCGCAGTTCGGCCAGGGTGTGGTCCCGAACCGCACCGGATCCATCCGTGGTACGATTGACCGTGGCGTCGTGAATCACCATCAGAGCTCCGTCCCGGCTCAGACGCACATCCATCTCGAGGACATCGGCTCCCCACGTCCCCACCGCCGCCTGGAACGCCTCCACGGTGTTCTCGGGAGCCAGCGCCGACCCTCCCCGGTGCGCAAACAGGAGGGGGGCCCCCGCCATGTAGGGATGGCCCGGGCGAATCTTCATCCGTCGTCCGACGCGGACTCCTGGTCCGTCATCATCTCGGAGGGCCCGAGCGGCCCCACGTCCTCGGGAGACACCCCGTGGTAGACCATGAGCACCTGATCCAGCAGCTCGGACGTCATCCGCAGGGCATCGGGATCCGCCTTGGTGCCATCCCCGGACCGACCCTGCAAGGTGAGGACCCGCTCGGCCAGGAAAGCCAGAAACTCCTCCACCACCTGAGGACGGGGCGCCGGCCCCACCGGCGAGTCGCTGGGGACCTCCGTGAGAAGGAGTCCCCTGGTGTAGGCCAGAACGCCGGGAAAGGTCAACTCCGTCAGGGGGCCGCCCTCCAACTCCTCCTCGCCGGTCACATTCTCCCACTCCAGGTCATTCCAGTAGAGATCCTGCGCCTCGCCCAGGAGGTATTGCCGCCGCTCCTCGGGAAGGGGCGAACCGTCCGCTTCCGGCTGACGCAAGGGACGGCCGGTCATCTGTTGCAGTGACTTGCGACGGGCCTGGAGAAGTTCGTCCGGGGTGGATGGCTGGGCACTCTGTTCCATGAGGATACGGGCGTCCGGGGATGCGAGGATCCAGGTAGGCTTAAGGTACCGGCCGGAATCGTCGAACGTCCCGGACGGTGCGAATCAGAAGGGAGAAGATACCCCGCCGTGGGCCGGGGGCAAGGAAGCGCGGAACGTCAGCCTTCACCGCAGACCCTTCGCAGGGCCTCGATATCGGCTGCGGTGGGAAACTCCGACGGCTCCCGTCCGTCGAGACGGGTCCCACGGTTCATGAGGGCGCCGGTGGCGTCGGAGTCCGGAAGCCCCAGGGCATGACCGAACTCCCGGGCCAGGGCGAGCACGAGGTGTTCCGGATCCCCCCCACGGTCGACCTCGACGGCGCGCTCAACCGAGATCACCCGACCACTCCGGGACCGGATCTGCTCCAGGAACCGAACCACCGGTTCGGCGGATTCCGCATCGACCCCCGCTCCCGCCACCTCTCCCACGCTTCCCGTACCGACGGGGAACCGGACGGGGAGGCCCTCCGTGGCATGGGCCTGGAAGAGGGATCGTCCTACCGCCGACTCCCAGATTCCGGCTGCCGCACGAACCACGTCCCGGAGCGCATCCGTCCCCTCCACGCTGTCGGCGTCCCCCCCCTCGACCCTCCACCGCAACGGCACATTGCAGGGGATGGCCGAGGCGTCGCTGATCCGGAGTTGCTCCTCTGGACCCGGGCCGTCCGAGGGAGCGGGTCGTGCCCGGTCGGAGCCGGCGTAATAGAACCATCCCCCCATTCCTGCCAGAAACAGGATGGGAAGGATCCATGACAGGGAGCCCGGCGCCGAGCGGTCGGGATCGGGAGAGGGACGGGACGCGGGCACGGCCGGCTTCCTCCGGGAATGGGGAACCTGACGTCGGCCGGCGCCGAGCCCACCGGTTCCCTCTTGCACGAACGGCCCTCCGGACAGGGATCCGGAGGGCCGACGATCTGCGTACTTCCAGTGCCGGAGGAGGGACTCGAACCCCCGACTCGCGGATTATGATTCCGCTGCTCTAACCAACTGAGCTACTCCGGCAAACCGAGCATGAAAGGCTACTCCTGCCCCCCCTCGTTGTCAAGGTGGTCCCACCCCTCCGTGGGCCCGGCGAAGCGGTACACCACCTCCCCGTCCCGGATGAGGCCGAAGCGCTCCCGCGCCAGAGTCTCCAGCGTCCCGTCATGGCTCTCCAGGGAGTCGGTCCGGGCCCGGAGCGAATCGTTCAGCGCGCGGGCCCGGGCCAACTCGCGCACCGCCTCTTCCCGCTCCGTGGCCACGGCCGACACATCCGCTTGGATGTACTCCCCTCCGAAGAGGGCGTAGTAGCCGGCCAGGGCCAGGACCAGGGGGAGGAGGACGCGACGCATGGGATTCGGCTCGGCGTTCCGGACTCAGCCCCAGAGCCCGCGACCGGGGTAGCGTGCCCGGTCGCCCAACTCTTCCTCGATGCGAAGAAGTTGGTTGTACTTGGCCACCCGGTCCGTTCGGGAGGCGCTCCCCGTCTTGATCTGCCCGGCTCCGGTGGCCACGGCCAGGTCGGCAATGAAGACATCTTCCGTCTCTCCGGAGCGGTGGGAGATGATGCAGCGGTACCCCGCCTCCGAAGCCATCCGAATGGTCTCCAGCGTCTCGGTGAGAGTTCCGATCTGGTTGACCTTGATGAGAATGGCGTTCCCCACCCCCTCCTTGATGCCTCGCTCCAGGTACCGCGCATTGGTCACGAAGAGATCGTCGCCTACCAACTGCACCCGCTCCCCGATGGCCCGGGTCAACTGGCCCCACCCGGCCCAGTCGTTCTCATCCAGGGCATCCTCCAGGGAGACGATGGGGTACCGGGAAGTCCAGTCGGACCAGAACTCCACCATGCCGGCGGCGTCCCGGGTCTCTCCGGACGACCAGCGGAAGGTGTAATTCCCGTCTTCGTGGAATTCCGAGGTGGCTGCGTCGAGGGCCAGGACGATATCCTCCCCGGGCCTGTATCCGGCCCGTTCCACCGCCTGGAGCACGACCTCCACCGCCTCCTCGTTCGACCCCAGATCCGGAGCGAACCCACCCTCGTCCCCCACCGCCGTGTTCTTCCCGGCCTCACTGAGCACCGCCTTCAGATGGTGGAAGACCTCCACCCCCATGCGGAGTCCTTCGCCGAAGCTCTCGGCGCCCACCGGCATGATCATGAACTCCTGGATGTCCACGTTGTTGGGGGCGTGGGATCCACCGTTCAGGATGTTCATCTGAGGCACTGGGAGCAGTGTAGCGTCGTCTCCTCCCAGGGACCGGAAGAGGGAGACACCCCGAGCCGCGGCCACGGCCCGGGCGGAGGCCAGGGACGCTCCGAGGATCGCATTGGCGCCGAGGCGGGACTTGTTGGGCGTGCCGTCGGACTCGATGAGTGCCCGATCCAGCCCCTCCTGGTCCTCGGCGGCCCTACCGGCAAGGAGATCACGGATCTCTCCGTTCAGGTGCGCGACGGCCCGGCCCACCCCCTGGCCCAGGAACCGGGAGGCGTCCCCGTCCCGGAGTTCCACGGCCTCGTGCTCTCCGGTGGATGCCCCCGATGGAACCGACGCACGGCCCACCACGCCCGAGGTGAGCTCCACCTCCGCCTCCACTGTGGGGTTCCCACGGGAGTCCAGGATCTGCCGGCCCCGTACCGTTCGAATCTCCAGTTCGCTCACCATCTCCTCCTCACGTCTGTATGTCGGAGGACGAGGCTGTCCCCGTCCCATTGAAATCGTCGTCCGACGCCGAAGGGTGTCACCTTCCGGCCGCCAGGGCGTCGGGGTCCTCCATGAGCTCGGCAACGGCGGTCCGAGCCTGCTCCAGCAGCCGCCCTCGGTCCCCATGCGTCATCCCCGCCGTGGGTATCGGCTCCCCGACCCGGATCCTGATGCGCCCGGGTCGGATCCGGAACGAGCCCTTGGGCATGACGGCCCGGCTGCCGGAAATGCCCAGTGGGACCACGGGTACATCGGTCTGCAGTGCCAGGACGAAGGCGCCCTTCTTGAAATCCTGGAGCCGCCCGTCGG
Organism: Gemmatimonadota bacterium; assembly: GCA_003567615.1. Lineage (GTDB taxonomy): Bacteria > Gemmatimonadota > Gemmatimonadetes > Longimicrobiales > Gaopeijiaceae > PWLA01. Next base: position 5,521 of record PWZC01000415.1, read on the forward strand.
GAGAGCGGGTCCCCTCGGGAAAGAAGATCACCGCCAGGGACTCGTCGCGAATCCGGGCGGCAGCCCGCTCCAGCGAGGCGATGGCCTCTCCCCGGTTGGAGCGATTCACCGAGACATGCCCGCACGCCTGCCATGCACGTCCGAAGATGGGAATCCGGGCCAACTCCTCCTTGGCCACGAAGCGGAGGTTCGCCGGGATATCGGCGAGGATGGCGAACACGTCGAACCACGACTGGTGATTTGCCACCATGACCATGGGTCGATCCCAGTCCACCCGCTCGAGCCCTTCCACCTCCACGGACCCTCCGGACCACCGGATCAGGAGACGGGCCCAGAGCCTCGGGAAGTCCCGACAATGACAGCCCAGCTTGGAGCTACCCAGGATCGAGCTGAGCACCACCCGCCCAGCCAGGTAGAAGGTGAGTGCCAGTGCGGCCGGATAGAACCAGAGACCTCGGATCAACGCTTCTCCTCCTCCCTTCCACGGAAGTGGTCCCACCCCCCTCGCGTAAGGGGAACGGGCTCGTCGTTTCCGGGCTCCAGCAGCGCCACGCCGCTACCGTCCCGGAGACTGCCGACCCGGGTCAGCAGGAGTCCGAACCGTCGGCGGAATGCGTCGGCCCGTCCGTCCGTCTCGGCCCCGGGCGGAAGCGCCACCAGGAGCTCGAAGTCATCGCCCCCGTGAAGCGCCTCCTCCAAGCTAACCTCAGGGTGGGGTTCGAGGGGAAGGGCGGAAGCCTCGAGGACCACCCCCACCCCAGACGCGGCGGCCAGGTGACCGGCATCCCCGGCCAGGCCGTCCGACAGGTCGAGGCCCGCCCGGGCGTGGGCATGCTCCACCAGCCAGATGGCCTCACTGAGGCGCGGTTCAGGATGGGCATAGCGGAGGCGGAGGGGGGCCGGAACGGGACGCCCGTCCTCCCAGAGCCGGACGGCGCCGGACGCCCCGCCGAGACGTCCGGTAACCCACAGTTCGTCTCCCGGACGCCCTCCGGAGCGGAGAAGTGGACGGTGCGTTCGTCCAACGGCCACCACATCCACCACGAGGCCTGAAGGGCTCCGGGTCAGGTCCCCGCCCAGGAGCCGGCCACCAAGCTCCTCCACCCGGTCCCGGATCCCGGCCATGAAGGAGGCCCCCCGGGGAGCCCAGACCTCCCCCTCCGGCACCGCCACCGAGGCCAGGACCCCCAGGAGTCCGGCTCCCATGGCGGCCAGATCGCTGACGGCGGCACCCACGGCCCGGGCGCCGGCCTCGTGCGGGTCCAACCAATCCAAGCGGAAGTGGACGCCCTCCACGGCCAGGTCGGTGGAGATCACGAGGTCGGGGTCCAGCACCGTCGCATCGTCTCCCGGTGGAACCCGCACGCCGCCTCCCCCGATCCGGGCGCCCTTCAGCACCTCCCGGATCCGGTCGAACTCCCGCCCGGGCCCCAGCGGTGTCAGTCCCTCCATGAACGGCTCAGCGGCAATGGGTACACAGGCTCGTGTCCTCCTGGGTCGGTCTCACCACGGGGCGGGAAGATCGAGGAGGAGCGACGGATTCTCAAGATCCGATTCCCCGTCACCGAATGCCACAAGGACCCGGGCCACACCCTCCACGACATCCTCGGGGAGAGGAGCGTCGGTGGGAACGCCGCCCCATCGGTGCTCCGGTTTCCAGCGAGGCCAGGCGGCAATGCCGGTGAGATGGAGCGCCACCCCGGCGGCTTCATGCGGCGAAAGACCCCGTGCCAGGAGCGCGCCGGCCACGCCTGTGAGGACATCCCCCATCCCCGCCCGGGCCAGCGACGACGAGGAGGTGGCGGCGTAGAGAACCGGAAGGGAGAGATCCGGTCCGGCCACCACCGAGGGATTTCCCTTGAGGAGGACGGTGGCCCGTGTCCGTCGAGCCAGCTCCTTCGCCCGGTGTCCCGGATCGGCTGGAGCCTCCGGAGCATCGCCGCCTCCGCCACCTTCCAGACGTCGGGCTTCACCGGGATGAGGGGTCAGGAGAAGGGGGCCGTCTGCGGCGGGGCCGGGATCCATTGGCCCGAACTCGCCTGCGGCCAGGAGGTTGAGGGCGTCTGCGTCCATGAGGAGAGGAATCCCCTGCCCCGAGCCCGAGGATCTCCCGGCCCGGGCCGAAAGGACGCACCGAAGGCTCCGGAGGGCAGGGCGACCGAGCCCCAGCCCCGGACCCACCGCCACGGCATCGGAGGCCTCCACCGCCTCCGTCACGGCCGAGTCATGGGAAACATCCACCCAGACGGCAGACGGAACGGCCATTTGCACCGGATCCCTCAACTCCGGTGGCGTGGCGACCCGGAGGTAACCGACGCCGGCGGAAAGAGCCGCGCGGGCCGAGAGAATGGCCGCTCCGGCCATGCCCGGCACCCCCGCCACCAGAAGGAGTCGCCCCTCGGCGTTCTTGTGGGTGGCAAGGGCCCGCCGGGGTGCGCGGGCCGAGGCCCACCCCGGAGTGATGAGTCGTCCCGATGCCCCGTCCCCGCTCCCACCTCCTGCACCACCGCTCCATCGCCAGGGCGGAAAGCCCATCTCCACAGCCAGGAGCCGCCCGGCCAGAGCCCGACCAGGGTGGAGGAGTGTGCCCCGCTTGGGCGCCCCGAAGGCAACCGTCCACCGTGCCTTGA